>CALJLC010000462.1 GCA_937982605.1 uncultured Gemmatimonadales bacterium
CACGACGACCGTGGGCGAGCCGATCGAGGTGCGCTTGTGGGCGAGGGACCGGGCCGAACGGGAGCTTCAGCACGTCAACATGACGCTCTGGAAGTATCGCGGCCCCGTGGGCGGGACGATCGCCTTCGAGTCGCTCTCCCCGGCGCCCGCCGGCCTCGAGCAGCCACGCCGCGGCCGGCCGCACGGACCCGGTCCGGTGGCCACGCGAGACGTCGTCGTCCTTCCCATGGAAGGCCCCGACGCCGACGCGGGCCGCTTCACCGCCACCTTCGACACGCCCGCCGAATCCGCCATCCGCATCCGCATCGACAACTTCAACTCGCTCGACAGCATGCCCGGCCAGCAGTGCTGCTGGTCCAACGGGTACGTGACCGTGCGCGTCAACGAATAGGCATCACCTGAGCAGGCACCCCTGCGAGGAGTCGACCATGTCCGCTTCCGTCCCGTCCCTCCGCTCGTGGCTCGCCGCGGCCGCCGTTCCGGCGCTGCTCGTCGCGCTCGCCGTCGCGCCCGACGCGGTGGCCGCGCAGGAAGGCCACGCCTCCACGGACGTGACCTTCACGAGGGACGTCGCGCCGATCCTGCAGGAGAACTGCCAGGTCTGCCACCAGCCCGGGGCGATCGGCCCGATGTCGCTGATGGACTACGAGAACGTCCGTCGCTACGCGCGCCGCATCGCGCGCATGGTCGAGGCCCGGGACATGCCGCCGTACCAGTACGACCTCGACGTCGGCATCCAGGACCTCAGGGAGGACTGGCGGCTGAGCGAAGAGGACATCCAGACGATCGTCGCCTGGGCGAGCTCGGGCGCGCCGGAGGGTGATCCGGCCGACATGCCGCCGCCCGTCGAGTGGCCCGATCCCGCCGAGTTCCGCCTCGCCGAGCGCTTCGGCGAGCCCGACATCATCGTGCGCTCCGAGCCGTACGACGTCCCCGAGACCGGGCAGGACCGTTGGTGGCGCCCGACCGTGCCGACGGGCGTCGTCGAGGATCGCTGCATCATGGCCATCGAGACCAAGCCGTCCGTCGAGGGCCGCGCGGTGGCGCACCACGCCAACTCGTCGTTCTCGGTCGACGGCGAGCGCGCCGGGCGCCTGTCCGAGTACGCGCTCGGCAAGGTCGGCGAGATCGTGCCCGAGGGCGCCTGCCGGAAGATCCCGGCCAACGCCGACGTGAACTTCGACATCCACTACTGGCCGAACGGCGTGCAGGTCGACGACGACCAGGTCGAGGTGGGCATCTGGCTGCACCCCGAGGAGTACGAGGGCACGTACGACCAGACGCTGACGCTGTACTTCTTGCAGGGCGGCCGCGGCTACGACATCCCGCCGCACGGCACGCTCATGACGCAGGGCGTGCACCAGTGGGACACGCCGGTGCGCATCGACAGCTGGCAGCCCCACGGGCACACGCGCCTCGTGGCGATGTCGATCGAGATCCTGCGCAAGGACGGCCAGCGGGAGATGGTGAGCATGGTCTCCAACTGGAGCGCGCTCTGGCACCACAGCCACATCTACGGCGAGGACGTGGCGCCCCTGCTCGACGTCGGCGACAAGGTCATCATGACCGCGTGGTACGACAACACGGAGAACAACCGCTACAACCCGGATCCGGACCAGTGGGTCGGGATCGGCGACCGCACCGCCGACGAGATGTCGCACGCGTGGATCGCCGTGACGCACATGGACGAGGAAGGGATCGAGAAGGTGCGGGCGGAGCGGGCTGCGCGGCTGATCAGCGAGCAGCAGGACGACGAGAGCGGGCCCGGAGGGTCGAACTAGAGGGCCGGCGGATCGGGCGGGGTGAACGAACCTCGTCCGATCGGGCTCACTCGAGGTCCCGCGGCCAGATCTCGGGGCTGCCCTCCAGCTCGACGGTGCCGAAGTCGCGCACGTCGAGCGTCACGATGGCGCGGGCGCCCAGCCGCTCGGCCACGGCCATGACGACGGCGTCGACGAGGCCGAGGGCGAGATCGGCGTAGCGACGGTCGAGCTCGACGGCGCGCTCGAGATCCCGTGGCGTGCCCCACTCGATGGCGAGCCGACGCGCGACTACGTCCTCCGCGAACGCCCGGGCAACGCGCCCGCCGAGGCGCCTCCGAGCCAGATGGTCGACCTCCGGGAGCACCGCCCAGGGGATCACCCAATCCGTCCCCGAGCTTTCGAAGACCTGCAGCAAGCTCCGATGGTGGCGGTCGTCCGCGTCGAGCAGCCCGATCACGCCGCCCGTGTCGACGACGATCACGACTCGCCGAAGCCGTCGAGGAGCTCCTCCGCGCGCTCGGACAGATCTCCCGCGCCGCTGCTGCCGAGCCCGAAGCTCCGGGGTCTGTCCTCCGTGAACCGGTCGCTCAGGAAGTCCGAGACCGCGGAGCGGATCAGCTCGGCCGCCGACGTGCCGCGCCCCTCGGCGATCCGCTTGAGCCTCCGGTACTCGGCGTCGTCCAGGTAGATCGTCGTCTTCACCTTGCCCATGCCGAAATATAGGGCTGCCATATGTGGCGTACCAACGTCCACCCGTCCCGATCGGCTTGATTCTCGGCAGATGCACAGGGGCGGTGCGATGTCGAGACGGGTCAGGTCTCGAGGTGCCACCTCGGCTCAGTAGCTCCGGACCTCGAGGCCCGGTACGCGCTGGAAGTCGACCACGTTGCGCGTGACGACCGGCATCTCGTGCGCGAGCGGCGTGGCGGCGATCCAGAGATCGTTGGTGCCGATCAGCAGGCCCTGACCCCGCAGGTACTGGAACGTCCGACCGTAGCGCCAGGCGACGTTCCCGTCCGGAGCGAGCACGTCGAAGCGCTGGAAGACGCGCTCCCACGACGCGCGCCCGGCCACCCGCGGGCCGCATGCCAGCTCGCCGGCGGTGACCAGGCTGATGCACAGGCGGGTCTCGGGCTCCCGGTCCAGGAACGCCCACGCGCGCCCCTCCTCGCCTCGAAGCGCCTCACGCTCCAGGTCGACCAGGAAGGTGGTCTCGAGAATCAGCCCTCGGTCCACTTGTCGCTCGGTGGGCGGTCCAGGCTCTTGGCTTCCTCGATCCGGTCGAGGGCCGCCGCGTCGAAGAGCCCGCCCTCGGAGCGGTAGACCGCGCGGAGCTCGCCCACGGTCATGCCCCGATCGGGCCACACCGCGCGCAGCACCACCTCGGTGAAGGACTCGTCGGGGCGCAGTCGCGCGCGCCGGAGCCGTTCGTAGGCGTCGAGGCGGAGGGAGATCGTCTTGGTGGGCATGCATGCATCATGCATGGCCTGTGTGGACGCGTCAAGACTGCCTGTCCAAGGTCACCGTCCACCCGCGGGGCCTGGCTTGCCCCGCCGGGCCATTCAGGTGCCCCGCAGGGTTACCGATCCTGGAGCATCGAGCGCCCGAGAGGATTGCCACCTGTAACGTTACGGGTTACACTCCAGTTGATTCGAAGCTTCCGTCACAAGGGGCTGAAGCGCCTCTACACGAGAGGAGTCGTGTCCGCCCTGCCGCCGGATCAGTTGCCCAAGCTCAGACGGATCCTGGCCGCACTGGACGCCGCCGAGCATCCGACCGACCTCGATCTGCCGGGCTATGCACTACATCCGCTCAAAGGGGATCTTCGAGGTGTGTGGGCGGTGAAGGTCACCGGCAACTGGCGAGTGACCTCTCGGCTCGAGCGCGGCGAGGCGTGCGATGTGGACCTCGTCGACTATCACTGAAGGCGACCGCACCATGCCGATGCACGATCCTCCACATCCTGGCACGCACGTCCGGGAGGACTGCCTCGAGCCGCTGGGCCTCAGCGTTACCGCCGCGGCACGGGCACTGGGCGTGAGCCGGAAGACCCTCTCCCAGATCCTGAACGGTCGGGCGGGAATCTCGCCCGAGATGGCCGTGCGGCTCAGCAAGGCGTTCGGCTCGACACCCCGCCACTGGCTCCAGCTCCAGATGAACTACGACCTCTGGCACGCCGAGCGCCGCGCGGACGAGCTGGTGGTCGAGCGGGTGGGCTGAGCTGCCGCCCCCCCCTACCCGCCCGGCCGATACCTCCTGACCGCCCCAGCCTCGATCTCCTCCCGGCTCCAGAGCACCCGCTTCATCTCCCCTCGCGCGAACATCGCCGCCTGATCGTCGTAGTGCGGCGAGTCCTCGAGCCGGCTCTGCCCGTAGGCGAGCACCGTGTACGCCCGCGGCTCGTCGCCGAACTCGACGGCGAAGACCCAGCCGTCGCCGCGGTTCACGGCCCGGCGACCGTCGGGGAGCGTCTCGAAGGAGATCGTGCGGAAGCAGCCGAGCCCGCCCTCGCAGCCCGAGACGGGCTCGTCGACGCGGCCGCGCACGACCCGGTGCACGTCGCCCCAGCGGGCGTTCGGATCGAGGCCGGCCTCGTCG
>CALJLC010000463.1 GCA_937982605.1 uncultured Gemmatimonadales bacterium
CTGGCCACCGTGGCCGTCTTCTTCTTCTGGATCTATTACGAATCGGTAGTGTTCATCCTCGGAGGCGAGATCGCTCAGGTGTCGACGATGAGAAAGGCGAGCCGCGTGGGCGTGGTGACGTTCGAGGAAGGGGTGTGAGGCCCGCATGACGGAGTCCGACGGCCGCAAGGTCGTGGCCCGCAACCGCAAGGCGCGCCACGAGTACCACGTCCTCGAGACCTTCGAGGCCGGCATGGAGCTGCGCGGCCCCGAAGTGAAGTCGCTTCGTGCGGGCGAGGTCTCCTTCCAGGACTCCTTCGCGCGCGTCGAGTCGGGTGAGGTGTGGCTCTACAGCCTCCACATCAGCCCCTACGAGCAGGCCAACCGCAACAACGTCGATCCCGTGCGGCCGCGCCGGCTCCTGCTCAACCGGTCCGAGATCCGTCAGCTCACGATCAAGACCGAGGAAAAGGGTCTCACACTGATCCCGCTCGACATCTACTTCGCTCGTGGCTACGCCAAGCTCACCCTGGCGGTGGCGCGCGGAAAGAAGCTCCACGACAAGCGGGAGACGCTGAAGAGAAGGCAGCAGGATCGCGAGGCACGACGAGCCGTGGAGACCCGATGACGGCGGCACGTACGGCGGCGGTCGCCCTGCTGCTCGCCCTGGGCGTCGCGGCCCCCGGCTCGGCCCAGTCGGCGCCGACGCTGACCGTGGAGCGTGGCGACGGCTCGACGACCACCGTCACCGTGCGTCTCGACCGCGGGTACGCCGCCGTGCCGGTCGAGGTCGTCTCCGACCTCGGCTGGGAGGTCGCCGAGGCCGGCGGCGCGATCGAGTTCTCCGCGGCCCGGGAGATCTCGGTCTCGATGCGTCTGTCGTCCCCCTTCTTCCGCTGGGACGGCGTGGTGCTGCAGATGACCGACGCGCCGTATCGCATGGGCGCGCAGACGTTCGTACCGCTCCAGTTCCTGACCGACTTCCTCCCCCGCCGTCTGCCCGGGTTGTACGACTTCGACGGGGAGCGGTCGCGGCTCCGCGCCGGCGAGGTGTCGCTCCTGGTCACGGGGGCCTCGACCTCGGCGGTCCGACCGCCCGTCACGGCGCCGTCGCCGAACTCGGCCGAGGCGGTGCGTAACGCCGGGCCGTCCGCCTACGAGGGCGTCCGGGTCGTCGTGATCGATCCCGGTCACGGGGGAGAGGATCCGGGTGCCATGAGCGCCGACGGGCTCCGGGAGAAGGACATCGCGCTCGCCATAGGGCTCCGGGTCGCCGCGGCGCTGCGAGACACGCCCGGCCTCGAGGTCCACATGATCCGCGACGACGACACCTTCGTCGACGTCTGGGAGCGCGGTCAGATCGCGACCGACCTCAAGGGCGAGCGGCCGGGGATCTTCGTCTCGATCCACGCGAACTCGTTCCCGCCCCGACGGCAGGCGCGGGGCTTCGAGACGTACTTCCTCTCGGACGCCCGTACCGAACACGAGCGACGGGTCTCCGCCATCGAGAACGCTCCCCTGACCATGAACCCGCAGTTCGCCGACGAGGAGCAGCTCGCCGACCTGGACTTCATCCTGCGCGACCTCAAGAACTACGAGCACGCGCACTGGTCCGCCGACCTGGCCGCACTGGTGCAAGACGAGCTCGACGACGTGCACCCGGGTCCGAACCGGGGCGTGAAGCAGGGCGTCCTCGCGGTGCTGACGAATGCGCTGATGCCGTCCGTGCTCATCGAGATCGGCTATCTCTCCAACGAGACCGAGGCGAGGCAGATCGGGGAGTCCGACTTCCACGACGGGGCGGCCGACGCCATCGCCGACGCCGTCCTCCGCTTCTTCGAGCGGTATCCGCCCGGATCGGGAGGATTCCCGGGGGCCCGGTGACGGGAGGCGCGCGACGGCGCTCGGCGCTGATCGGGGCGGTCGTGGGGGCCGGCCTGGTGGGCTGCCTCCATCACAACGTGCTCTTCAACGCGGGCGGCCTCTTCCGTCAGGCGGAGGTGGATCGGAGGGCGGGACGGACCGTGGCGGCGGCGCAGGGCTACAGGGACGTCGCGCGCAAGACCGGCGAAGCGGTGCGTGATCGGCCGAACGCCGATTGGGCCGACGAAGCTCTCCTGCTGTACGCCCGCGCCCGGCTCCGACTCGGCGAGTACGCGGACGCGGAGGGCGCCCTGGCCGCGGCCGATCGGAGGCGCGCGGGGAGTCGCGCGGAGGTCGCCGTCTTCCGCGCCTTTCTCCAGGACCGGACCGGAAAGCACGAGGCGGCGCTCGCCACGGTCAACGCGGCCCTCACCGAGGTGACCGGCGACGCCCTGGTGGAGGCGCACCTGCTTCGCGGGCGGCTTCTGCTGCGACGGGGCCAGGCGGAGTACGGCTGGTGGGATCTCGATCAGGCCGTCCACCTGGACCCGGCCGTTCGGGCCGAGGCGGGACTCGAGCGCCTCCGATGGGCCGTCGAGCTCGCCGACCGTGAGCGCGCCTTCGCGGCCCTCCGCGGCATGCTCGGAGACCCCCGGGCCAACGTGCTCGCCGACACCGTCTCCGCGCTGGTCGAAACGGCCCGCGCCACGTGGGGCGCCGACACGGGCGTGGAGCTGCTCGCACCGGTCGACGCTTCACGGTGGGATCGCGAGGCCCGGGGCAGGCTCCGACTGCAGCGGGCGAGGTACCTTCACGCTTCGGGCGACACCGCCACGGCCTCGGCCGCGGCGCTCGACGTCGCCGGGGGGCTCGGCCCGTCCGCCGCGGAGGCGCGCCTCCTCCTGGCCGAGTGGCGCGCGGCCGAGATCAGCGCGCTCGACGACGCCTACGCGCTCCGGGCGCTGCTCCTGCCGGCGGCGGACGACCCGCGGGTCAGCGAGCGGCTCGGTGCCATCGACGAGTTCGAGCGACGGGTCGGCGCCGGTCTCGAGGAGCCGCTGGGTCTCTTCGCCGCGGCCGAGGCCGCCCGCGATCTGATCGGGGCTCCGCGCCTCGCGCACGGCCTCTTCCTCGCGTACGTCGACCAGGCCCCGGACGAGCCGTGGTCGCCCAAGGCGCTGCTCGCGGCGCTCGGCACGTCTCCGGATCCCGGGGATCGCGCCTGGATCCGCCAGCGGCTGGAGGCCTACACGGACTCCCCTTACGTTCTTGCCGCGAACGGCGGACCGGCCGCCGGATTCGCGGAGCTCGAGGTCGAGCTCGAAGACCGGCTCAGGGAGCTGATTCGAGAATGAACCTCTCCACGCGGGTTCTGGGCGTCGACTTCCAGAACCCCGTGTTGCTGGCAGCCGGTACCTGCGGCTTCGGCCGGGAGCTCGAGGAGGTCGTCGACCTCGAGGCGCTCGGAGGCTTCGTCACCAAGTCGGTGACGGTCGAGCCGCGCACCGGTAATCCCGCGCCGCGCGTGGCGGAGTTCTCGGCCGGGATGCTGAACTCCATCGGCCTGGCCAATCCGGGTCTCGCGCGGGTGCGGTCCGAGAAGCTCCCCTGGATCGCCGCGAACGTACGCGCGCCGCGGGTGCTGGTCAGCATCGCCGGGCACGTCGTCGAGGAGTACTTCCGGCTCGTGGAGGGCCTGGACGACGCCGACGGCTTCCTCGGCTACGAGGTGAACCTCTCCTGTCCGAACGACGCGAAGCGGGGCGGCGCGCCGTTCGCCCTGGACCCGGAGGCGGTCACCGAGATCCTCTCGGGCTGCCGGAGTCGCACCGACCGACCGCTCGTGGCCAAGCTCGCGCCGAACGATCCGCGGCTGGCGGAGACCGTCCGGCGGGCGGAGGCCGCCGGAGCCGACGCGCTCACGCTCGTGAACACGCTCCCGGGGCTCCTGCTGCACGCGGAGTCGGGCACGCCCGAGCTCGGTGCCGGCCCGGGTGGGACCAGCGGGCCCGCCCTGCGGCCGGCCGGCACCCGGGCGGTCCGGGAGGCCCGTTCGGTCACGAGCCTTCCGATCCTGGGTGTGGGGGGTGTGCTCGCCCCCGTCGACGCCGTCGGCTACGCGCGGGCCGGAGCCGACCTCGTGCAGATGGGCACGGCCACCTTCGCCGCGCCGCGGGCCGCGGAACGACTCACCGAGGGACTGCGCCGGTGGGGTCGGCGGAACCGGGTGGGAACGTGGACGGAGCTCGTCTCGGGGGGAGGCGCGCGGGCGTGAGTCGGGTCATCGCCCCCCTCGACGTGCCGACCGAGGCCGAGGCACTGCACCTCGTCGACCGGCTGGGCGCGCGCGCCGATTTCTACAAGGTCGGCCTGGAGCTCTACACCCGCTCCGGGCCCCGGGTGGTGGAGGCGCTCGTCGAGCGGGGCAAGCAGGTCTTCCTCGACCTGAAGCTCCACGACATCCCCAACACCGTCGGGCGCGCCGTGGCCGTGGCCTCGGATCTGGGCGTCGACCTCCTCACCGTCCACGGATCCGGCGGCCCGGGGATGCTCGAAGCCGCGGTGGCGCATCGAACCGGTGGCCTGCGCCTCCTGGCCGTCACCGTGCTGACGTCGATGAGGCCGGACGAGATGGGAGCCGTCTGGGGCCGCGAGATCCGGTCGGTGCGAGAGGAGGTGGGGCGCATCGCCGACCTGGCCCGGGACGCGGACGTCGACGGCGTGGTCGCGTCGGCGCTCGAGGCGTCGTGGCTGCGCAGCCGGGTGGGTCCGGACTTCCTCATCGTGACACCGGGGATCCGCCCCGCGGGCGCCGGGAGCGACGACCAGAGCCGGATCGCGACACCCGCGGACGCGGTCGAGGCGGGCGCGGACTACCTGGTCATCGGCCGCCCGATCACGCGTGCGCCCGACCCGCCGGCGGCGCTCGAGGCGATCCTGGACGAGATCTCCCGAGCGGAGGGTTCCGGTTGAACCCGCGAAGCGGCGATCTTCCGCGTTCGCCGAACGACGCCCCCGCGCAACGACGAGCTCGATGACCCTCAAGGTCCACGACACCGCGAAGCGATCGCTCACCGAATTCGAGCCCCTCGAGGAGGGGAAGGTCCGCGTGTACGCCTGCGGACCGACGATCTACAACCACGCGCACATCGGGAACTTCCGCACGTTCCTCTTCTTCGACCT
>CALJLC010000464.1 GCA_937982605.1 uncultured Gemmatimonadales bacterium
GCGTCCCAGAGGAGCATCGCCTCGCGACCCTTCTCGGAGAGCTAGTCTAGCGCCTCCCTGACCGCGGCCAATCGCTCCTGCTCCGCTATCTCCGCGGAGGGGTCTCCCGCCGACTCCTCCCGCACCTCGCTCTCCGTCTTCAGGAGCACGAGGTGCTTCTTGCGGCGGATCACCGTCCGTGCCTCGTCGCGCGCCAGATTGGCGGCGACCTGGAAGAGCCAGGCCCGAGGCCGCCGCGGCTCGTGCTGCAGAGCTCGTACGAACGCCTCCTGGGCGAGGTCCCGGGCCCGTTCCGCGTCCCACACCTTCCGGTGCAGGAAACGGACGAGCTCCGGAAACGTCGTCCGGTACAGGTCGTTCCAGTCGATGCTGCTCATCGTCGGAAGTCGTCCACCAGCCGGTCGAGCGCGCCGGCGTCGAAGGTGTCCAGGCCGTCGGCGCCCACCTGCACACTAACCGCGGCACCGGCCACCACAACATTCTCGTGCTTGCGCAGCACGGCCTCGAGCTCCGGCAGCGCCTCCAGGAGCTCGAACCAGGCGGCGCTGTACGCCCGGACCGTCACGACCTCCGCGTCGGCCCGGTGGGTCAGGTCGGTCCAGACGTCGCCGCGCAGCTCGAAGAAGCGGCCACCCACCGCGTCTCGCGGGCCCGCGCCCGTGCCCTTCAGCACCTCGTCGGCCAGCTGCGCCTCGGCTTCGGCCAGCTCCTGCTCGTTCGCGCTGGCGCGCATCCGGCGCGCGGAGGCCGCGGCGGAAACCGCGTCGGCACCCGTCACGGACGGCGCCGACGGCGCGTTCTGCGCCCGCCCGGCCCGACCTCCCATCAGGCTCCTCAGCCCGGCGCCGAACCCCCCGCCGGCCGGGCGCACGACGTCGACGTCCCCCGGCGCCTCGGCCACGATGCCGGGCTCCTCCACGAGGTAGGCGGTGAATCGGCTCGGCAGACCGTAGCGCAGCGCCACCTCCCGGATCTCCTCGGCCAGCTCCTCGGTCATGCCCTCCGTCCAGACCTGCCGCTCGAGGTGGCCCAGCTTCCTGGACGCCCAGAGCCGCGGGATGTACGCGTTGGCATCGGAGTCCTCGGGGAACACGACCTCGGTCGAATACTCGAGGTCCCGCCCCTGTCGTTCTCCGGCCACCGTGATCTGCCCCTGTCCGCGGCCGTCGAAGCGCCCGAAGAGCACCAGCTCCTCACCCGCGAAGACGTCGGGGATGCGAACCGGGTAGATCTCCTCGATGTCGACGGGTCCGGCCTCGAGCCGCAGATCCGTCAGCACCGGGTAGCGGATCTTCGCCGCCAGCAGCGACAGCGCGCGCTCGACGTTCTCACCGGGCTGCACGTAGTCGGTGTCTCCCCGACCCGCTTCCCCGAGGCGGTCGAGCAGGCTGGTGTTCACGTCGTGGCCCACGCCGAAGGCGAAGACGCGGGCACGGCCCGCGCGCGACTCGGCGATGCCCGCCAGCTCGTCCGGCGACTCGGACCCCACGGACGGCAGACCGTCGGTGAGGAACAGCACGACCGGGAGCCGGTCTCGTGGGCTCTGGAGGCGGAAGGCCTCCTCGAGCGCACCCTCGATGTTCGTGCCGCCGTCGGCTACGAGGCGGTCGACCCACTCCCGGGCCTCGTCGAGCGCCGCGCCTCGCGCGTTCGACCAGTCGCGGTCGAAGGAGCGGACGCTGCTCGAGAAGGAGAGCAGACGGAAGCGGTCCTCGCGCGAGAGCGTGCCGAGGAGCTGGTGCAGGGCCGCCTTGGCCTGCGCGATCTTCTCGCCCGACATCGAGCCGGAAACGTCCATGACGACGGTGACGTCCCGCGGAAGCACGTCTCCCGTCGCCCGCTCGGGTGAGAGCGTGAGCATGAAGTAGCCGTCCTCGCCCACGGGCCGATGCGTGGCCACGGAGAGCCCCACGCCCGACCCGGCCAGCGGCAGAAAGACCGCCATGCGCCCGGAGGGCGTTCCCTCCACCGCCACGGTCATCCGGTCGCCGACCCGCTCGACGTCGAGCGGGTGCGTGGGGCTGAACGGATCCAGGAAGGCGTCGCAGTCGTCCACCACGATGCGGAACGACGTCTCGGCCTCGTCGGTCGGTCGGCGCGCTTCGCCGGCGCCGGCCTGGGCGCCCGGCACCCCCGCGGCGTACTGGAGCTGCAGGGCGTTGCCGGCCCGGTCGAGCACCTGCGTGTAGCGCAGCGACACCTTGCGGGTCTCACCGGGCTGGATCGGGAAGACGCGCGCTCGGAGCAGCCCCGCACCGGCGAGCTCGATCAGCGCGGGATCGGCACGGCGCCGCACGATCGCCTCGTAGATCTCCCGGGCACGGTCGGCGTCCATGATCTCGCCGCGGAGCTCCGTCTCGCCCTGGAAGAGCGAGAAGCCCTCGAAGACCGCCTCGCCCGCGAGGGGATACAGGTACTCGCCCTCGGCGAGCCGCGAGCCGGTGTTCAGGAACCACTCCGACACTTCGACGCGAGCCACCCGCCCGGTCACGTGCACCACGACCTCGCTGCGGACCTTGTCCACCGCGAAGCCGCCCCGGTTCACACCCGGCTCGATCCACCCCTGGGCGACCGCCCCGGGCGCCGTCGCCACGAGCACCGCCACGGCCGTCGCCGCGGCCTGAATCCAGCGCGTCATCGTATGCATCTCGGGCACCTCCCGCTGCTGCGTTCCTTCCCCTTCGACCCTTATGACGGCGCGGCCCGCCCCCCTTGCACAGCTCGGGCACTCTGGACTGATTTTTCGGGTCGCAGGAGAAACAGCCGGAGGGCACCCCTGAACATCGTGGTACTGGGCGGAGGCCGGGTCGGAAGCGCGATCGTCCGCGACCTGGCGGCCGAAGACGACTTCGACGTGCTGGTGGTCGATCTCGATCCCGTGACGGTCGAGCGGATGACCGAGTTCGGGGCCGACGGCGTGGTGGCCGACCTCTCCAAGGCCGAGACCGTGTCGAAGGCGGTGAAGGACGCCGACCTGGTGGTGGGCGCGGTGCCGGGATTCATGGGATACCGGACCGTCGAACGGGTGCTGAAGGAGGGCAGGCCCATCGTCGACATCTCCTTCTTCCCGGAGGACGCCTTCGGCCTCGAGAAGCTGGCCAGCGACGCGGGCGTGCCCTGCCTGTTCGACTGCGGGATCGCGCCCGGCCTGAGCAACATGGTCCTGGGCCGGATGGAGGCCCATCTGGACGACACCACCTCCTACCAGTGCCTGGTCGGCGGACTGCCGGTCGAGCGGACGTGGCCGTGGGAATACAAGGCTCCCTTCTCCCCGGCCGACATCATCGCCGAGTACGTCCGGCCGGCGCGCATGCGGGTCGACGGCGTCGAGGTCACGCGCCCGGCGCTCTCGGACGTGGAGCTGGTCCGCTTTCCCGGGCTCGGATCACTCGAGGCGTTCCACACCGACGGGCTGCGCTCGCTCCTGCGGACGTCGAAGACACCCAGCATGGTCGAGAAGACGATGCGCTACCCCGGGCACGCCGTGCGCATGCGCATCCTCCGGGAGGCGGGGTTCTTCTCCACCAAGGAGGTCCAGGCGGCGTCCGGGCTCGTCGTGCCTCGGGACGTGACCGAGGCGCTCCTGTTCAACGCCTGGAAGTTCGAGGAGGGTGAGCCGGACCTGACGGTGATGCGCATCACGGTCGAGGGCGAGAAGGACGGCGCCCGCGTCCGGCACACGTACAACCTGCTCGACTACTACAACCCCGACACCGAGACGATGTCGATGGCCCGCACGACCGGGTACACGTGCACCGCCATGGCGAACCTCGTGGCTCGGGGCCTGTGGACCGAGCCCGGCCTCGCACCGCCCGAGGTGGTGGGCCGCAACCCCGACTGCTTCGATGCGGTGATCGCCCATCTCGAAGCGCGAGGCGTCCACATCTTCCAGCGAGTGGACGAGCTGTAGGGAGGTGATGGCGTCCGCGTCGAGCACCCCGCGGCCTCCGGCGCTGGTGCTCGGTTCGGGCAACACGGCGCTCGGCGCGATCCGGGCGCTTGGGCGTCGTGGCATCCCGCTCTACGTCGGCTCTCCCGTCCGACGGTACGAGGCCGCGAGTCGCTGGTACCGCCCCGTACCCGGGCGTTGGGACGCGCCTACGCTGGCCGCGAACCTCGGTCGGTGCGGCCTCGAGCGCGCGGTCGTAATCCCGACGTCGGACGAGGACGCGCTGGCGGCTGCCACGCTCCCGGCCGGCCTCAGGGCCCGCTTCCCCTCCGCGACGGCGCGGCCGGAGCTGATCCGGGCGCTGACCGACAAGGCGCTCTTCGCCGAGCTGCTGGCCCGCTTCGACACGCCGCGGCCGAGGACGTGGCGCCTGGATTCCCTGGACGCCCTCGACACGCTCGACGACGAGACCCTCGACGCGGGCTTCCTCAAGCCACGCGACTCCCTGGCCTTCCTTCGCGTCTTCAACCGCAAGTCGATGCGCCCTCGGAGTCGGGCGAGCACGAGGCAGGTCCTGGAGGAGCTCGTCCGCAGCGGCTTCGAGATGGTGCTGCAGGAGTACGTGCCCGGCCCGCCCACCCACTGCTACCTGCTCGACGGCTTCATCGACAGGGAGGGACGGGTCCGGGGGCTCTTCGCCAGGCAGCGGCTCCGGCAGTTCCCGTCCGACTTCGGCAACAGCACGGCCGTGCGCAGTGTGGCGCGCGAGGAGGTGCGGGATGCGGAGGAGGCGCTGCTCGACGTTCTCGGCGGAATCGGTTACCGGGGGGTCTTCAACGCGGAGTTCAAGCGGGACGCGAGGGACGGCAGCTTCCGACTCTTCGAGATCAACCCGAGGGTGTGGTGGTACGTCGAGTTCGCCCAGCGATGCGGGATCGACACGGTCACGATGTCGTACCGCGACGCGCTCGGTGAGCCCGCGAGCTCGTCGCGGCCGACCCTCGACCTCCACGACCACTGGGACCACGAGCTCGAGCGCATGGCCCGCGCCGGCGCGCGCGAGGCCGACGTCGTGGCGTTGCTGGGCGCCCCTCCGGAGTACTGCGAGGAGTCGGAGCGCGCGGATCCCACCCTCGGC
>CALJLC010000465.1 GCA_937982605.1 uncultured Gemmatimonadales bacterium
CCCCCTGTTGGTCGCCCGTTTCCCGCCGCCGGGGATGCGTGCGGCGCTGGCCGGGCGGGTCGAGGAAGGGGCCGCCGCGGCACCCTGGCGGGCGCCGCTCCGTCAGGAGCCTCCCGTCCGGGCCCCGTCGTCGGACGACATCCCCCGCGCCCACAGCCCGAGCGCGAAGAGCACCACGACGCCGAAGAGCGAGCCTTCGACGCGCAGCTCCGGCGCGACCGCGATCGTCGCCCCCACGGCGGCGAGGGTCACGAACGCGCTCACCGAGACCAGGACGACCGAGGCGCGACGGGTCATCGGCAGGAGATGCCTGCGCTCGGCGGCCACGGGAGACACCACCGGCACGGGCGTACGCTCGGGCAGGAAGATCGACGCGAGGATCCCGGCCGCGAGGATGCCGAAGATCACGCCGAGGGACACCTCGACCGGCAGCGAGAAATGCCGGAACGCCAGCATCTTGAGGCCCACGAAGGCGAGGATCAGCACGAGCGTCGGGCGCACGAAGCGGAACTGCTCGAGGAGCGGCGCGAGCGTGAAGTAGAGGCTGCGGAGCCCGAGAATCGCGAAGACGTTCGACGAGTACACGAGGAAGACGTCGTCGGTCACCGCGAAGACGGCGGGTACCGAGTCGACCGCGAACATGAGGTCCGAGCCCTCGATCATGATCAGCGCCACGAGCAGCGGCGTGGCCATGCGCCGGCCTCCCTCGACCACCGTCAACCGATCTCCGCGCAGCCCGTCGGTGACGGGCACGAACTTCGACACCACGCGCGTGAAGATGCTCGTGGAGGGGTCGATGTTGTCGTGCCGAACGACGATGAGGCGAGCCGCCGTGATCAGGACGAGCATGCCGAAGATGTACGTCACCCATTCGAAGCGATGGATGGCCGCCGCTCCGGCGGCGATCATGCCGCCCCGCATGACCAGCGCCCCGAAGATGCCCCAGAACAGGAGGCGGTGCTGATACTGGAGGGGGATGCGGAAGTGCGAGAAGATCAGCGCGATGACGAAGATGTTGTCGAGGCTCAGCGTCTTCTCGAGCAGGTACGCCGTGAGGAACTCGAGCGCGGCCTGGCGCCCGGAGATGTCCTCCGGGAAGGCGAGCCCGACACCCACCCAGTTGTGCTCGTACAGAAAGAAGACGAGCACGTTGAAGCCGAGACCCAGCGCGACCCAGAAGACGCTCCACGCCGACGCCTCCAGGAACGTCAGCGCCTTCGGCTTGCGGTGGAAGACGCCCAGGTCCAGGAGGAGGATGGCGACGACGAAGCCGAGGAAGAGGACCCAGACGAGCGCGTTCATGGGCCGGCGGCCTCGGCCCGCTCCCACCGGTCGACGACGATCGACGTGACCAGATCACCGGTCACGTTCGGCACCGTCCGCGCCATGTCGAGGATCCGATCGATCCCGAGCACGAGGGCGATGGCGCCGCCGGGAACCCCGACGGTTTCGAGCACCACGATCAGCAGCGGGATCGATCCGCTGGGGACGCCCGACGCGCCCACCGCGGTCAGAACGACGAGGACGAGCACGACGGCCTGGGATGCCAGGGACAGCTCGACGCCGAACGCCTGTGCCAGGAATAGGACGGTCACGCCTTCGAAGAGCGCGGTCCCGTTCATGTTCATGGTGGCTCCGAGAGGCAGGACGAATCCGGCGCCCTCGGGCGCGACTCCGAACTCGTCTCGCGCCGTGCGGATCGTGGTCGGGTAAGGGGCGTTCGAGCTGGATGGCGAAAAGACGGTGGCGTCGAGCGCCCGCCCGCGCCGCATGAGCTCGGTCGGGCGGACTCCCGCCAGAAGCCGCGCGATCGACGTGTGCACGACCAGGAGCTGGAGGGCCAGGCCGCCCAGCACCACGCCGGCGTACCACCCCAGCACCGCGAGGAGCTCGAAGCCGAAGCGCGCCGTCACCGCGAAGATCAGGCACGCCACGCCGACCGGCGCGAGCGCCATGGCGAAGCCGATGAGGATCTCCACCGCTCCGGCGATGGCGGCGACGACGTCCAGGAAGGGGCGCGCTCGCGCCTCGCCCAGCTTCACCAGCGCCACTCCGAGGATGACGCTGAAGAAGACCAGTCCGAGCATGTCCCCTCGGGCCGCCGAATCGATCGGGTTGCGCGGGATGATCGAGACGAAGGTCTGCACGCCGAAGCCGGTGGCCGCGGCCGCCTCGACCCGCTCGTCCGCCTGGACCGAGAACTGTTCGAGCAGACCGGCCCGCGTGGCTTCGTCGATGCCCCGCCCCGGCTGGACGACGTTGACGAGCACGAGCCCGAGCGCGCCCGCGGCGAGCGTCGTGGCGAGGAAGAGGCCGAAGGCCCGCGCCGACAGGCGCCCGAGGCGGGACGTGTCGCCGAGGCTGGTCACGCCGAGCACGATCGACGTGAAGACGAGCGGCACCACGACCATGAAGAGCATGCGCAGGAAGATCTGGCCGCCCGGCTGGGCGATGTTCACCACGACCCAGTCGAGCGCAGGCGAGCCTCGCCCGGAGCGGTTGGCGACGGTACCCGCCAGCGCCCCGACGAGGAGCCCTGCGAGGATCTTCACGTGAAGCGGCCGGCGCGTCCCGGGTCGCCCCGGCCCTCGGGGCAGCTCGTTGATGGCGGCGCTCATGCGGGGCAGCCCCGCATCGGTGTCATCCGGTCTGGAGGCACCTCGGAGCCGAGTCGACCGTCCGGCCGTCGTCCGAGATGGGTGGCGAAGCTAGCGGCAGGAGGGGGGACCCGGAAGTGGGGACGGGCCCGACCCCTCAGTCGTCGGCGATCTCCACGCCCTCGAAGTCGGGCAGCGCGTTCTTCAGCGCCATCGTCATGCCCTCGGCCGTCTTCTCCTTGAGCTGACAGAGGACGCACTCGCCGACGAACTTCACCTTGACCTTGCCCTCGTCGGTGATCTCGCGGACCTCGAAGTCCCCGCCGTGGGCGTGGAAGAAGGGCTTGAAGTGCCCGAGGATCTCGTTGACTTCCTGCTTCATGGCTTCCTCCGCCGGCGCATCGCCTGGGTCGTCGATACGTCCAAGATGCACCCCGCCCTAGTGGCGGAACAGCCTCCTGCCGGTGAAGACCATGGCGATGCCGTGCTCGTTGGCGGAGTGGATCACCTCGTCGTCCCTCCGTGAGCCGCCGGGCTGGATGACCGCCTTCACGCCCGCCTCCGCCGCGGCCTCCACGCCGTCGCGGAAGGGGAAGAACGCGTCCGAGGCGAGCACCGAGTCGGTCAGGTCGAGGCCGGCGTCACCCGCCTTGCGCACGGCGATCTTCGACGAGTCGACGCGGCTCATCTGCCCCGCCCCGATGCCGAGCACCCCGCCGTCCCGGGCCAGGAGGATCGCGTTCGACTTCACTCCGAAGATCGCCGCCCACGCGAAGCGCAGGTCGTCGAGCTCGCGCTCCGTCGGGGCCCGCTCGGTCACCACCCGCCAGGAGTCGTCGACCTGCCCGTAGAACGGTGGCGTCGGCGCCGTCTGCGCCAGCATCCCGCCGTACACCGAGCGCAGGACCGGCCGGCCCATCGCACGACCGTGACTCGCGAGGAAGGTCGCCGTGGCATCCGGACTCGCCGCGGCGGACTGCGGGAACGTCATCACGCGGATGTTCTGCTTCTCCGTGAGCTTCGCCATCGCGCCGTCCGAATACGCCGGGGCGACGAGGCACTCGATGAAGAGTCCCGCCATGAGCTCCGCGGCCTCGTCGTCTACGGGCCGGTTCACGGCGATCACGGATCCGAACGCGCTCACCGGGTCGGTGGCCAGCGCGCGGCTGTACGCCTCGGCCAGCGTCTCCCCGACGCCGAGGCCGCACGGCGTCGTGTGCTTGATGATGGCCACCGCGGGTCGGGGCGAGTAGGCGAACGGCGCCAGCGAGAGGAGCGCACCGCGCAGGTCCAGGATGGTGTTGTGGGAGAGCCTCTTGCCGTGGCTCTGGCGCAGGGAGGGGATCGCGACCGGGCGCCCCGGCCCGTAGAACGCTGCAGCCTGGTCCGGGTTCTCCCCGTACCGGAGCGTCTGGACCCGGCGCATCGTGACCTCGAGTCGGTCCCCGAGCCCTCCCTCGCCGGCCTCCCCGGCCTGCTCGGCCAGGTACTCGGCGATCGCCGCGTCGTACGCGCTCACGTGCCGGAAGACCTTCGCCGCGAGGCGCCGACGGAGGGCGCCTTCGTCTCCCGCGCCGTCGATCGTCTCGACGACCGCGTCGTAGTCGGTCGGGTCGACGACGACCCAGACGTCGGCGTGGCTCTTCGCCGCGGCCCGGATCATCGTCGGCCCGCCGATGTCGACCTTCTCCATCGCCTCCGGAACGGCCACGTCCCCCGAGGCGATCGTCTCGCGGAACGGGTAGAGGTTCACCGCCACCAGGTCGATCGGGCCGTAGCCGTGCTCCTCGAGCGCCGCCATGTCGTCGGCGCGGTCTCGCCGGGCCAGGAGCCCCGCGTGGATGGCCGGGTGGAGCGTTTTCACGCGACCGTCCATCATCTCCGGGTGCTTCGTCACCTCCGCGACGGCGGTCACGTCGAGGCCCGCCTCGCGCAGGGTGCGGGCGGTCCCTCCCGTGGAGAGGAGCTCCCAGCCCCGCTCCGAAAGGGCTCGGCCGAGCTCGACGATCCCCGACTTGTCCGACACGCTCAGCAGCGCGCGCTTCATGCTCCTTCCTCGTTGTGGTCCGTGGTCTGATGGGTCGTGCGGCGTACCGTGCGATCGGGGGGCGGCTCCTCGATCCACACGTCCTCCATGCGCTCCACACCGCGCCCCGCGAGCAGCGCCATGCACAGGTGGTCCACCGCCCGGGGGTAGAGCTGGTGCTCGACACGCAGCACCCGGGCGGCCAGCGAGTCCGCGCTGTCGGCGGGCAGCACCGGCACGCGCCACTGCGCCAGCACGTCGCCCTCGTCGTACGCCTCGGTGACGAAGTGCACGGTCGCTCCGCTCTCGGTCGCATCCGACGCGACGACCGCCTCGTGCACGCGCCGGCCGTACATCCCCTTGCCGCCGAAGGCGGGGAGGAGAGCCGGGTGGATGTTGAGGATCCGCCCCGCGTAGCGCGAGACCACCTCGGCGGGGAGGAGCCGGAGGTAACCCGAGAGGAGGACGACGTCGACGCCGTGCTCCTCCAGCACCTCGAGCGTCTCCCGCGCGATCTCCTCGTCCGACCGATCCTTCGTGGCCACGACGCGCACCGGCACCCCGGCGGCCTCGGCGCGCTCGCGCGCGCCGGCGTCCCGGTTCATCACCAGGACACGGATGCGCCAGAGCTCCTGCGCGGCCCGATGGCTCAGGAGGGCCTGGAAGTTGGTCCCGCCGCCCGAAGCGAAGACGGCGACCCCGAGGGGGCGGGCGGTCACGCCAGCTCCCCTCCGTAGTGCGGGACGAGGAACGGGTTGCCCGCGCGCTCGAAGCCGACGGTCGTCGCGGGGCCGTGCCCCGGGTAGAGCACCGTCTCGTCGGGGAGCGTGAGCACCTGCTCGCGGATCGACGTCATGAGCGTGCGGAAGTCGCCGCCGGGCAGGTCGGTTCGCCCGATAGAGCCCTGGAAGACGACATCGCCGACCAGCGCGAGCCCGTCCGCCCCGGCCACGAAGATGACGTGGCCCGGCGCGTGGCCCGGCGCGAAGCGCACCTCGAAGCTGCACTCCCCGAAGGCGAACGCCCGACCGGGGACGAGCTCGTCGGTCGGCTCGGGCTGGGGCTCGGCGCGCATGCCGAACATCGCGGCCTGGCGCTGCACGCCGCGGTAGAGGCCGAGGTCGTCCGGGTGAAGCCAGATCGGCACGTCGGGATGCGCCGCGCGCACCGTGGAGACGCCCTCGATGTGGTCGAGGTGCGCGTGCGTCAGCAGGATCGCGTGAAGGTCGAGACGGTCGGCCGCGACCGCCGCGACGAGGTCGGGGGCGGCGGCGCCGGGATCGACCGCGACGCAGGCGCCGCTCGTCTCGCAGACCGCCAGGTACGCGTTCTCTCCGAACCCTCCGCCCGTGAAGGTCCGGACCCTCAACGCATCAGACCCGGAGCCGGAGGTCGCTCAAACCGTGAAGGAGCTCCCGCATCCGCAGCCGCCGGAAGCGTTCGGGTTCCGGAAGGTGAAGCCCTGCCCCATCATCGAGCTCACGTAGTCGATCTCGACGCCCTCGAGGTACTGCGCGCTGAAGGGGTCGATGAAGACCTTGATGCCCGCGACGTCGAGGATCTCGTCGTCGTTCTCCGGGGCGTCCTCGATGTTGAGCCCGTACTGAAAGCCCGAGCAGCCGCCGGGCAGAACCGCGACGCGCAGGCCGCCGCTGTCGACGCCATGCTCGCGGATGAAATCCTGGACCTTCTCGGACGCCGTGTTGGTCATGGTGACCATGCCGTCGCTCCTCCTGAACTCGACCTGCCGTGACGGACCGCGCTCCGGTCCGGGGCGCGCCGTATCAGTGGTTACACCCCGGGACTCGGCGGGGTTCTGAAACGCCCCCGCGCCCGGTGCGACAAAGCTAGCCGACCCCCCGGGGAGGTCAACGATCTTCAGGCCCGCAGCGCCTCGGTGACGCGGCGCACCAGGTCGTCCTCCTGGGCCGGGAAGACCGTGCGGACGTCGAAGCGGAGCCCTCCGTCCACGACCCTCCCGACGACCGGGGGCGAACCGTCGCGCAGCGCCGAGGCCAGGGCATCGGGACCGCCCGGGCTCCGAAGCTCCACGGCCCACGAGGCGAGCTCGACGCCCGGGTAGGTGCCCCCGCCCACCGCGCCTTTCGCGGGCACGATCGCGACACCCACATCCTCGCGACCGGCTCCCCCCGAGAGCGCGGCCTCGATGCGTGCGCCGAGCGCCCGGGCGCGCTCCTCGAGGACCTCCGGACCCGCGCTCAGCATCGCCAGCGTGGGGATCTCGGTGGCGACCCGGTCGGGATCCCGGTAGAGCCGGAGCGTGGCCTCGAGTCCCGCGAGCGTGACCTTGTCGACCCGCAGCGCGCGGCACAGGGGGTTCCGACGCATCTCCGCCAGCAGCTCCACCCGCCCCAGCAGGACGCCGGCCTGGGGACCGCCGAGCAGCTTGTCTCCGGAGACCACGACCACGTCCGCCCCGGCCGCCAGCGACTCCGGGGCGCGCGGCTCCTCCGGGAGCCCCAGTGACCCGGCGTCGACCATGAGCCCGGAGCCGAGGTCGTGGACCAGGGGGACTCCGCGGTCGCGAGCCAGGGCGGCCAGCTCCGCGACCCCGGATTCCTCGGTGAAGCCGGTGATGCGGAAATTCGACCGATGGACCTTGAGCACCGCGGCGACCCGGCCGCCCGGGTCCGGCGTCTCCGGGTCGAAGGCGGCCTCGTAATCCCGCAGTCGCGTGCGGTTCGTGCTGCCGACTTCGACGAGCCGCGCTCCGGCGCGCTCGAGGACCTCGGGGATCCGGACGCCTCCCCCGATCTCGACGACCTCGCCCCCCGACACGGCCACA
>CALJLC010000466.1 GCA_937982605.1 uncultured Gemmatimonadales bacterium
CGTTCCACGTCGGGGTCATGGCCACGTGCTGACCGATGCGGCGCTCGTCGGTGAGCATCTCGATCCACGAGAAGCCGTCGGGGTTGGTCCACACGGGGTTGTAGACCCGCGTGAAGTAGACGTCCACGAAGGCGTCCTGGTCCCGCATCAGGTGCGGCATCAGGAAGGACATCTCCATCAACGCCAGGGGGTAGGGGTCGGGCCAGAGAACCTCGTTCCACCGCCTCGGGTGCTGATGCGGCAGGCGCGGTGGCCGTGGCGTGAACTTGTTCCACGAGTTCGGGAACGTGCCGCCCTCGGTGGCCAGCGCCCCGAGGAGCGCGCTGAGGAAGGTGAGCGTCCGGGCCACCTGCCACCCACCGAGATTGCCGGACCCGGCGCTCCGCCAGTTGTGGGCGGCGAGTCGCGTGCCGGCGCCGGCCACGACCTCCGCGACCTCGCGCAGCGTATCCGCGTCGATGCCGGACTCCCCCGACGCGTAGTCGAAGGTGTAGCGGTCGTACGTCTCGCGGAGCACCGACTCGAACCGCTCGAAGGTCGCGTCCGGCTCGCCCCGCGCCACCTCCATGAACTCCTGCCAGTTCCACCAGCGGCGTACGAACGCCCGGTCGTAGCGGCGTTCCCGGATGATCCAGCTGGCGATGGCCAGGAAGATCGCCGGCTCCGAGCCGGGCCACGGTGAGAGCCAGTGGTCCGCGTGCGTGGCCGTGTTGGAGAGCCGCGTGTCGAAGACGACGAGCTTCGCGCCCCGCGCCTTCCCTTCGATGATGCGCTGGGCGTGCGGGTTGAAGTAGTGCCCGGTCTCCAGGTGGCTGCTCACGAGGAGGATCACGTCGGCGTTGGCGTGGTCCGGGCTCGGCCGGTCCATGCCCATCCACCAGTGGTAGCCCGCCCGGGCGCCGCTGGAGCAGACGTTCGTGTGGGAGTTGTGCCCGTCGACGCCCCATGCCGCCAGCATGCGCGTGGTGTAGCCGTCCTCACCGGGGCGACCGACGTGATACATCACCTGCTCGTGGCGCTCCTCCTCCAGGCACGCCCGGATCCGGCCGGCGATGTCGTCGAGCGCCTCGTCCCACGAGACCCGCTCCCACTTCCCCTCCCCCCGCGCCCCCGCCCGACGCAGCGGATAGAGGATGCGGTCGGGGTCCGTGATCTGGTTGATCGTGGCGGGCCCCTTGGCGCAGTTCCGGCCCCGCGAGCCCGGGTGCTCCGGGTTGCCCTCGAACTTCCGGACCTGGAGCGTGTCGCGGTCGACGTAGGCCAGGAGCCCGCACGCCGACTCGCAGTTGAAGCAGGTGGTGGGCACGAGCATGTACCGCTTCTCCACCCGCTCAGGCCACGACTTCGAGTCGAGCTCGACCCAGTCGTTCCACCGCTCCTTCGGCGGGAAGGCCGACAGGTGGATCCGGCTGGCGCCCGGGTAGAACGTCTCACCCCGCGCTTCCGTCTCCTGACGCGCCGCGGAAACCCGACGTCCGAGGTCGTCGAGCGTCATGCCAGGGGCACCGACTGGCCCGCCTGGACGAAGGCGTGCTCGTAGAGCGCGAGCGAGCCGAGCGCGGCCCCCGCGGCGATGACGGGCGTCGAGGCGGCGAAGACGAGCCCGAGCACGGCGAGCGGTACGGCGACCCAGAAGAGGTGCGCGTACTCGCCGTGCGTCATGGCACGGGCCGCGAGCGAGGCGTGCGCGGTCGGGTGCTTCATCGACGCCTCACCGAGGACGAGGAGCAGATGCGCGGCGAGCGCCAGTCGGAACGTCGCCACGAGCGCGTCTGCCGCCTCGGTCGCGGGGCCGAGCAGCTCGGCCCCCGCCCACGCCGTGAGGAGCAGGGTGGCCGCGGCACCGGCCACGAGCGCCTGGACGAGGAGGTGGGCCGGCAGCAGCGGGCTCTGCCAGAGGTCCCGCGCCTTGGCCTGCGCGAAGAGCCACGCGGTGTACGCGGCGGTCATCGCCGCCAGGGGGCCGCCGATCCAGCCGAGCACGGGGCGGACGTCCGCCCTGCCCGCGAGGGTGGCCGCGAGGTGGGCGGCGAGGACCCCGCCGTACCCGGTGATGATGAAGCCGCCCCGGACGAGCCAGCTGCGCCACTGCGGTCGGGCCAGGACCATCCAGAAGCGCGTCGGATGTTCGAGATCCCAGACGAGGAATCCGCCCGTGGCCAGAAGGGCGAGCAGGGCGACCGCCGGGGCCAGGTAACCCCACAGCGCCGTCGTAAGCGGAAGGAGCCCCGCCGCGCCGAGGAGCAGGGGCACCAGGTAGGCGCCCGCGGCGACCGACTTGGTGAAGGTGTAGGCGCTCACCCGCCAGTCCCACGGGGCCCGGTGCGGCACGTCGTAGCTCAGGACCGCCGCGGCCGAGCTGTTGTGCGGCCCCGGGTGACCGGAAGGGACCTGATGCGGCACGCTTCCCTGCTCACTCCACATGAAGAGGCCGCCGTCGGGCCGTCGGGCCGCCAGCGGATCGAGCGTCACCTGATCGGCGCCCCTGTAGAAGAGCTTCGGTCGGGTCTCCTTCTCCGGGCGCCGGACGGTCACCGCCTCCCGGTTCACGATCCGGCTCACGCGGGAGGTGGGATCGTGCAGATCTCCGACCATGAGCGCCTCGGTCGGGCACACGACCACGCACGCCGGCTCGAGGCCCACGTCGAGGCGGTGCGCGCAGAAGTTGCACTTCTCGGCCGAGTGGTCCTCCGGGTTGATGAAGATGGCGTCGTACGGGCACGCCGCGATGCACGCCTTGCAGCCGATGCAGATCGACTTGTCGAAGTCGACGATCCCGTCGGGCCGGCGATGCATGGCCGCCGTCGGGCACGCCGTCACGCACGGCGCGTCCTCGCACTGGTTGCAGCGCGTGACCTGGAACGAACGACGCGCCTGCGGGAACCGACCGGCGTCGACGTACTTCACGTAGGTCCGCGTCACCGAGAGGGGCACCTCGTTCTCGGACTTGCACGCGGTGGTACACGCGTGACAGCCGATGCAGCGCGTGTGGTCGACGACCTTGGCCCAGAGGGGGGAGGACGCGGTGCCGGTCTCCGTCGTGTGCGGCATGCCGGTCAGTTCGTCACCGCGTCGAGGAAACCGTCCCATACCCACGCCCGCACGTTGTCCCCCGAGCCCGGCCCCGCCCCCCCGGCTTCCAGCACGGAGGTCAGGAGCTGGACCACGTTGTCGAGGAGGAGCTGCGACTCCTCGTCGCGGGCCGTCACCCCCGCGCCGACCGGCGCACCGGGCGTGCCGCCGGGCGGACCGTCGTACAGCAGGAGCCCTTCAGCCTGCACCAGCGCGTTGTGGCTCTGGAGCGCAGCGGTGGCCAGCGCCTCGACCCGATCGTAGTGCGCCGCCCGGGCGGCCGCCGAGCCGCGGAAGGCCGCGAGCCCGTCCGCCAGCCGCTGCGCGCGCTCGTCCCCCTCGATGACCGCGTCGTCCAGCGCGGCTTCGTACGCCACGCGATACCGCTCGCCGTCGGCCGCGCGCACGCTCCGCACGGTGCTCCGGTACGACTGCCAGACCGAGACGATCTCGGGGTGAGCGGACGGGAGCGCCAGATACTCGCCGCTCGGCCAGTACCCGGGCACGGGCTGCAGCCCTCGAAGCGCCGCCTGGGTCGAGCCGAGGAAGCGCTCGAGCGCCCGGTCCCGCACCGCGGCCACCGTGCGAGCGATGACGGGCTGACGGGGTGGCTCGGGCGTCGGCTCGACCTCGATCGGGGTGACCGGCGTCTCGGGCGGCGGATCTCCGGGCGTCTCGGCGCCGCCCTGACCGAAGGCCACGTACGCGCCGCCGGCCGCGAGCGCCACCACGAACGCAGCCGCCATCAGCCGCCCCGCCCCGCCCGACTTCCGCGGGGCCGCTCGGGGCGGCGACGGTTCCGCCCGGCGGGCGCCGACCCGGTCCCTGGACGGCGCGGGGCGGCGGGGCGGCTCGGGCCGGCGTGGCGGCGGTGCCGGCTCCGACTCGTCCGACCCCGACGCCAGGTCCGCGATCGTTCCGGAGTGGTCCATCGAGAACCCGGACACTTCACCCTGGCGCCCGAAGTCGATGTCGGCCCGCCGCTCCGCCTCCAGACGCTCCACGAAGGCCCGGGACGCCTCTTCGGGGGTCGGCGTCTCGGAGATCGCGAGATCGAGCCCGAGGTCGCCCGCGGGCTCCTCCGGGTGGTCGCCGAAGGGATCGGCGTGCCGTTCGCCGTCCGTCGTCGGATCCGCGTACGCCCCCTCCTCCACGAGGTCGAGCGCCTCGGTCGGGTCGGCGCTGGCGGACCCGGCTGCCCCGGGACTCGCCGGGTCAGGCTCCTCCACGGCCGGCGGCGGCGGGTCCGGCTCGGACGCCTCCGCGACCGGCGCGGCCTCCTCCTCCTCGTACTCGATGTCGAGGACGATCGGATGCGTGCGCGCGGGGGCCCAGGAGCCGTCCTCGGCGTCGTAGACGAGGTCGTCCGGGGAGAGGTCACCGGAGCGGACGAAGTCCTCGAACATCGCCCGCGACGCGAACGAAAGCTCCTGGCCCGCTGGCGTGCGGATCCGGAAGCGTATCGACATCAGGCGTCCCCCCCGTTGGAACGCGGGGTCAAAACGGATGTTTCGACCCTACGTCGACAACCTAGACCGCGCCGCGCGGCGCGATCAAGTCGGGGGCCGACCTTCA
>CALJLC010000467.1 GCA_937982605.1 uncultured Gemmatimonadales bacterium
GCCCGACGCGGAGCCATCCGCGACCGGCGAGCCGGCGCCGCGCCACCGGAGAGCGGCGCGGGTCGATCGAACACATGGGACCTCCGTGGTCGGGTGCACTCTGTCCGGCAAAGTACGCGTCGCCGGTCCACGAGGCCACGCGGGGCGCACGGGAACGGCCTGCCCGACTCGGGTGAGCCCGGTCCGCGCCTACCTGCATTCGAGGCCACCGCCTTCCGGCAGCCCCTCCGTCGACGCTCCCATCAGCGCATTGAAGAGGAGCTTGAAGGTGTTCCTCGGCTGGCCGCGGAAGTGAGGCTGGAAGGCGAAGAGCACGACGTCGCCATCGCCGACCGCGACCCGAGCCGCCGCCGTGCGTCCGGCCAGGTACGTGTCCCCACCGAGCGTCCACCCGCTGATGAGATAGTCGGTGTCGGCGTAGCAGACCGGGGTCGACACTCCGGTCGTTCGCCCACCGTCCGTGCGCTCGAGCACCTGGCTGCGCGCGAACAGCGTGACGGCGTCCGGTGCCATGCCCCACCCGAGCGGGTGCTCGTCGTCCACCTCGAGCTGGATGATCGAACCCGGGAGGAAGAACTCCTCGGTCGGGAGGTCGGCCACGACGTTGCGGAAGGGCAGGTCGAACGCCTCGAGCGCGAAGTCGACCGCCTGGTCGAAGGCGACGAGCCGGCCACCGTTCTGGACGAACGCCTCGATGGCCGCAACGCCCTCCGCGCCCAGACCACCGACGTACTGCGGCGGCATCCGACCGGGTGCATGTCCGTCACGGATCCCCGAAGCGCCCTGCGAGGGGAGCAGCAGCACGTCGAAACGGGAGAGCGCGCCGCCCCGCACGTCGGCGTCCCACACGTTCTCCCACGCGAAGCCGTACTGGTCGAGAACCCAGCGCGTCCAGCCTTCCGGCATGGCGGCCTGCCAGGAACGGTAGATCGCCACGCGCGGCATGCGTACGTCCACGGGCGCCGCGGCGTCGACTCCGCCGCTCGGTCGCGAGAGCGTCAACCCGTGCTCGGCGGCGAGACGGCGCGCTGCGTCGTCGCCCAGGTCGGGCAGCCAGTACGCCCCGGCGGGCGCGCCGGGTGTCGTCCGGGTCGTGCGCCGGGCCTCGCCGCCGGCGATCCGCCCGGCGAGTCCCCGGTACATCCAGTTGGAGGTGGGGTGGACGAGGTAACCGCGGCCCTCGCCGCGGACGGTGCCCACGTTTCCGTCCACCTCGCCCCACGCCCCGGACGGCATCTCGAACGGCTCGTCGACGTTCACGACCTCGAGGCCCATCTGGTAGCGCAGCTCGTAGCCGGTCATGTCGTACGGCGGGATCGGCGGTCCGCCGGGGTACTGCCGCCGCTCCGGGAACTCCTTCGGCTCCATCAGGTCGACGACGTACGGGCGGAACGCCTGGGGCGGGATGACATAGCTCCCCGCCGGGAAGGACCGCCCGCCGGCGCGGAAGGTGGCGTCGGCGCGCACGAACTCGATCCCCGACTGCCGCATGAGGTCCATGAACTCGACGACGCTCGTCGGGTCGTGCGAGGCCGACGGGTCGAGCACGTACGCGAACGGCCCGCCGTCTGCGGCCATGCCGCGCTCGATCTGGCGGCGACCCATCCAGTAATGGTTGAAGAGGTACTCCTCGCGGAGCTTGGCACCCGTGTCGGCCACCCCGATGGCGGCGGTCATCATGTAGTCCATGGCGTCGCGCAGGTGCCAGCAGCCGCCCAGCCACGGGTTGTTGTAGCTCGTCGAGCGCGACCGGGTCGGCATGTTCAGGTTGCGCGCGCCGAAGGTCTCCGGGATCTCGTCGTCCGTGTAGCAGCGGGGCGTGGCGTAGCCGGCGCCGGCCGTCTCGGCGAGGAAGCCCAGCATGTTGTGGTAGTCGGGCCCACCCCGCATCGAGCCGTTCCACCAGAGGTCGAAGGTGATCCCGCTGTTCACCCCGGTCTTGCCCTCGACGTCGAAGCGCTTGCGCATCGAGTGACCCATCTGGTTGAGCGAGCTCACCAGGAGCGGGTCGAGGTTCGGATTCACCGGATCGGCGAACGGAGGCATCCAGATGCGGCCGGGGAAGGGGCTGCTCTGGTGCTGGTTGTAGACGATCTGCGGGAACCACTCGTGGTAGAGCTGACGCGTGACCGCTTGCGTCTCCACCTGCGTCAGCATGTACCAGTCGCGGTTGTTGTCGTGACCGATGTAGTGGTGGTAGAGCTCGGGCACGCTCGCCATCTCGAAGTCGCCGCCCACGTTCGACATGTACCAGTCGGCCACGATGTTCAGGCCGTCCGGGTTCATGTTGGCCATGAGCAGCAGGATCACGTTGTCGCGGATGAACCGGGTCTCGTCCGACTCGTCCGTGACGAAATGGTGCGCCATCTCGGGCATGACCTGTCCGTGCGCGACCTCGGTGGCGTGCAGGCCGCCGTCGATCCAGACGATCACCTTGCCCTCGCGCGCCAGAGCCCGGGCGTTCTCCTCGGAGAGGATCGTCGGGTAGCCCGCGCCCGGATTGCGCGCGTAGGCGAGCGTGCGCGTGATCTCCTTGTAGCGATCGAGGTTCCGCAGGTTCTCCGGCGCGGAGATCGCCGCCAGGTAGAGCGGTTCGCCACGGGTGCTCTCCCCGATCCGCTCGAGCAGCATCCGGTCGGTCGACGCGGCCAGCTCCTCGAAGTACCGGGCGATCGGCGCGTACGGCGCGAGCCGGTAGTCTTCCCCGGGCGCGAAGCCGATCACGTCGGCCGGTGTCGGGAGCTGGGCCGCGAGGCGCGTCGTCGTCGACGCGGCGAGGAGCACCGCCACGCCGAAGAGGAGGGCGGTTGCGGCGGGCGGCGTGCGGCAGGGCCTGTTCATGCGATGTCCTCGGGTCGGTTCGGGCCGGGGGATTCAGATGACACGGCGCGGCGGCTCCGTCAATCCGGCGACCGGAGAGGTGTGGCCGTCGCGCGGCGCGCCCGGTAAGCTTCGCCGCGACCCACCCGCACAGGAGCCGCCGTCCTGGACCGCATCTCCCCGACCTCCGGTGCGCCGCGTACCGCCGTCACCGTCGTGGCCGTCGTCGTTCTGGTCGCCGGCCCGGGCAGGTCGGGGGCGGCCCAGCCGGCGCCCACCGGCTCGTACCTGCCGTGCGCCGCGCCGATGAGCTGGAGGATCGGCGGCATCGACCGCGGCTTCTCGATCTCCGAGGCGGACGCGTTGGACGCGGTTCGGAATGCCGGCGCGCTGTGGGAGCGCGCGACGGGGACGACCCTCTTCCGCGTCGGCGAGGGCGACGGCTTCCCGGTCACGTTCGAGTTCGACGCGCGTCAGGCCGAGATCGACGAGCGCCGCCAGCGGCAGGCCGCGCTCGACGCCGAGAGGCAGGGGATCGAGGCACGGAGAGCCGAGCTCGAGGAGGACGCCCGTCGCCTGGATTCCGACATCGGGGAGTACGACCTCGACGCGCGGGAGCACCAGCGCGCCGTCCGCGCCTACAACAACGAGATGGCCACCGCTCGACGCCGGCGGGACCTCACGGAGGCGGAACAGCGGGAGCTCGCCCGGACGGGCGAGGAGTTGGAGCGGGAGGCTCGCCGGCTGCAGGCGCGCGCCCGGGAGCTGAACGCCCGTTCGGACGCCTTCGGTCGGGACTCCGATCGGCTCAACGCGTGGATCGAAGCGTTCGGCGCCCGCCAGAGCGCGCACGTCGGGGCGGTGCCGGCCTCGCCCACGCAGGCGGGGCGGTACGACGAGACGGTGGAGTGGACGAACGGGGAGACGGATCGGGTCGACCGACGGATCCGCATCTTCCAGTTCTCGGACGTCGACGGGCTCGTCCTGACGCTGGCGCACGAGCTCGGACACGCGCTCGGGCTCGGGCACGCGGCGGGCCCCGGCGCGCTGATGAGCGAGGTGATGCCGGCCGACGCCGGCGCGATCCTGACGGGTGGCCTCACGCCGGTCGACGTCCGCATGCTCGCCGGCCGGTGCCCCGAGCTGGTGTCCCGCGACGGGCGAGGGCGCTGACGATGTCCTCCGAGCTCCGGCGCACGCTCACCGCGCGCGACCTCACGCTGCTGGTCATCGGCAGCGTCATCGGCTCGGGGATCTTCATCGTCCCGAGCGTCGTCCTCCGGCAGGCGGGCGGCCACGTCAGCACGGCCATGGTCGTGTGGCTCGTCGGGGGCGGGCTCTCGCTGCTCGGTGCGCTCTCCTACGCCGAGCTGAGCGGGATGGATCGCCGGGCCGGCGGGCTGTACGCGTACATCCAGGAGGCGTTCGGGACCTTCCCCGCCTTCCTCTACGGCTGGACGCTCTTCTTCGTGATCGGCTCGGGGACCGTGGCGACACTCGCCGTGGCCACGACCGACTACATGGGGCAGTTCGTCTCGCTCTCGCCGGTGGGGGCGAAGGTCGTGGCGGTGGGGCTCGTCGCGCTCACCGCGGGGCTGAACGTCTTCGGGCTGCGGGAGAGTGCCACCGTCCAGAACCTGAGCACCTGGATCAAGGTCGGCGCGATCGTGGTCATGAGCGTGCTCCTGCTCGGGCGGGGCGAGGGCGCGCTGATGGCGCCGACGGCCGGCGCGGGCGCGACCCCCCTCGCAGCAACCCGTGTCGCGATCGTAGCGGTCCGCTGGGCGCTCGCGGGCTGGCAGTACGTGACGCTAACGGACGCCGAG
>CALJLC010000468.1 GCA_937982605.1 uncultured Gemmatimonadales bacterium
CTCACCTACATCTTCGGCATCGGTCCCGCCCGCTCGAAGGAGATCCTCGAGGCGTGCGGCGTCGATCCGGACCGCCGGACCCAGGATCTGGACGACGACGACGTCAACCGTCTCCGCCGTCAGATCGAGGGCAACTACAAGGTCGAGGGTGCGCTGCGCACCGAGCGCTCGATGAACATCAAGCGGCTGATGGACATCGGCTGCTACCGCGGTCTGCGCCACCGCCGGGGTCTCCCCGTGCGTGGGCAGCGGACCCACACCAACGCGCGCACCCACAAGGGCAAGCGGCGCGCGATCGCCGGCAAGAAGGCGCCGCCCAGGAAATAGGTCGGTCGGCCCACTCGGGCCGCCCGCCCGCTCGCCGTCGAAGGCGAGCTCACAGTCGTTTACGAAGGACTCGAGAAGGCACAGAGGTTCAACCACGTGGCCAAGCCATCCACGCGCCCCAAGCGCTCCAAGAAGGTCGTCGAAGCCGACGGCGTCGCGCACATCAAGGCGACGTTCAACAACACCGTCATCACGATCACGGACACCGCCGGCAACGCGATCGCCTGGGCGAGCGCGGGCAAGGCGGGCTTCAAGGGCTCGAAGAAGTCCACGCCGTTCGCCGCGACCGTCGCGGGCGAGCAGGTCGGCCGTGAAGCGGCCGGTCTCGGTGTGAAGCGCGTGGACGTGCGCGTGCAGGGCCCCGGCTCCGGGCGCGAGTCCGCGATCCAGGCGCTGGCGTCGGCGGGCCTCCACATCAAGTCGATCCTCGACGTGACGCCGCTGCCGCACAACGGCTGCCGTCCGCCGAAGAAGCGCAGGGTGTAACCGGAATGGCTCGCTATACGGGACCCGTCTGCAAGCTTTGCCGCCGCGAGGGGCAGAAGCTCATGCTCAAGGGTCAGAAGTGCTACACGGAGAAGTGCCCCATCGAGCGCCGTCAGTACCCGCCCGGCCAGCACGGCCCGGCGCAGGCGCGTCGCCGCAAGCAGTCGGACTACGCGGTGCAGCTCCGTGAGAAGCAGAAGGTGAAGCGGACGTACGGGCTGGCGGAGAAGCAGTTCCGCAGCCTCTTCGAGTACGCCAACCACATTCCGGGCGTCACCGGCGAGAACCTCCTCGTCGCGCTCGAGTCGCGTCTCGACAACATCATCTTCCGGATGGGCTTCGCGCAGAGCCGCAACCAGGCTCGGCAGATCGTCCGTCACCGCCACGTGGAGGTCAACGGTCGCGTCGTCGACGTGCCGAGCTTCCGCGTGTCGCCCGGCGACGAGATCTCGATCAAGGCCCGCTCCAAGGACATTCTCCCGATCACGGCGGCGCTCGACGCACGGACGCGTCAGAAGCTGCCGGAGTGGCTCGCGCTGGACGACAAGCAGCGCGTGGGCCGCATGGTGCGTGCACCGATGCGGACCGACGTGGATCCGTCGATCCAGGAGCAGCTCATCGTGGAGCTCTACTCGAAGTAATCAACGCGCCGCTCCCCCGCGGGGGAGCCGCTGCGTCAACGGTGCATTCAGGAGGACACTGTGGAACTAGATCTGACCGGACTCGTACTCCCGGAGCGCGTCGAGAACGTCGACCCCCAGGAGGGCGCGCGGTCGGCCCGGTTCGTCATCGAGCCGCTCGAGCGCGGCTTCGGACACACGCTCGGCAACTCCGTGCGGCGCGTCCTGCTGTCGTCCCTTCGCGGGTCGGCGGTGTGGGCGTTCCGGATCGACGGCGTGGTGCACGAGCATCAGACGATCCAGGGCGTCGTCGAGGATGTCCACCAGGTCATCCAGAACCTCAAGTCGCTCGTCGTCACGCTCGACGACGACGTCGACGATGTCGTGATGGAGATGCACGTGGAGAAGGCGGGGCCGGTCACGGCTTCGATGATCAACGCGCCGGCCGGCGCCGAGGTCATGGATCCGGACCACCACCTGTTCACGCTGCAGGAGGACCGCTCGGTCAACATCGAGCTCTACGTGAACAAGGGCCGGGGCTTCGTGCTCGCCGACGCGCATCCGATCCCGCGTGGTGCGCCGGTCGATCTGGTGCGCATCGACTCGATCTACAACCCGGTCCGACGGGCCAACTTCACGGTCGAAGAGACCCGGGTGGGCCAGCGGACCGACTTCGATCGGCTCACGCTCCACGTGGAGACCGACGGCTCGGTCGACCCCGAGGGCGCGGTCGCGTACGCGGCCGAGCTCGTGCGCAAACACCTCGAGTACATGCTGTACTTCGGCGAGGGCGGCATTCCCGAGCCGACCCCGGCGGGCGCCTCGCCCGTGCCGGAGCGGCTGCAGGACCTCTTCGAGCGTCCCATCGAGGACCTCGCTGAGCTCTCCGTGCGTTCGCGCAACTCGCTGCAGAAGGAGAGCATCCGCACGCTGGGTGACCTCGTTCAGCGGACCGAGGAGGCGATGCTCCAGATCGAGAACTTCGGGAAGAAGTCGCTGAAGGAGATCTCGGACTTCCTCGAGGAGCACAGCCTGCGCTTCGGGATGCAGCTCGAGCAGGGCGAGGACGGCCGCCTCTTCTTCGTCGAGGACGAGGCCGAAGCCGCGACCGGCGGCGAGGAGTAGGGAACCGTGCGGCACCGCAAGAAGGGGAGGCAGCTCTCCAGGACCCGCAGCCACCGCAGGGCAACGCTGCGCAACCTGGCCACGTCGCTCTTCCGGCACGGCCGGATCGAGACGACCACCGCCAAGGCCAAGGAGCTGCGTCCGTACGCGGAGCGGCTGATCACGCTGGCGCGTCGGGGTGACGTGCACGCGCGGCGTCTGGCGGCCACGAAGATCCAGGATCGTCAGGTCCTGGGGCTGCTCTTCGACGAGATCGCGCCGCGCTACGCGGAGCGTCCCGGCGGCTACACTCGGGTGCTCAAGCTGGGCAACCGGAAGGGTGACGCGGCCGAGATGTCGCTCATCGAGCTGGTTCGTTAGGTTGGCCGCCTTCCAGAGCAGAAACCTTCCCAGGGACAGGACGGAGGACATGCCGGACAACGCTACTCGCCGCGGTGCCGCCGACATGGGGATGCCCCTCATGATTGTCGCCTTCATCGTGATCGGCGGCTTCATGTGGTGGCTGAAAGGCCAGTCGGACGCCGAGATGGAGTCGCGCCGGCTCGCGGAGATGGAGCTCCTGGCCGAGCAGGCGCGTCAGGATTCGCTCGACGCGCTGGCCGCGGCCTCGACCGACATCAACGCGCTCATCCAGCCCGGGGTCGACATGGCCGAGTTCGAGGGCGAGATGATCCGCGGCATGGGCTACGAGGTGGCCAGCCAGCTCGGCTCGCAGGGCTTCTGGGTCAACACCGAGTACGGCAACCCCTTCCTGATCATCCTCACCGACGAGCTGCGCGCCGCCGGTGTGTCGGTGTCTCAGGGAGCCGTGGTCGACCTCACCGGGGAGCTGCACCCGATGGAGGCGAGCCGCCTCGACGAGTGGATCGCCGCGGGGACGATCACCGCCAGCGACCGTGTCATCGCGGAGTTCGCGACGCACTACGTGCAGGCCGACGACGTCACGGTGACGGGCGGTGGCAACGAAGGTGGAGAGGACGCCGGCGGCTGAGCGCCGCGGCGCCCGAACGGACTGAACGGACGACGAGTACGGAACGATGGCTCGAGTGTGCTATACCTGTGGCAAGGGCCCCCAGACGGGGAACAACGTCAGCCACGCCAACAACAAGACACGGCGCCGCTGGCTGCCGAACCTCCAGACGGTGAAGATCGTCGACGCCGAGGGCGTCCGCCGGCGCGTGCGCGTGTGCACCCGGTGCATCTCGGCCGGGAAGATCGAGAAGGCGCCGCCGGTCGCGGTCGAGGCCTGACGCTGCGAGTCGCTGGGCGCCGCTGTGGGCGGCCCCCGCGTCCGACGTCCGTCGAGGGCCCTCCGGGAGTGATCCCGGGGGGCTCTTTCGCTTACCTTGTGTCCGACCCCGTGCACCGTCGCCGCCCGCCTTCGCCCGCGCGCCCATGAGCCGACCCCGTGTCCTGTACGTCATGGGATCCCTCGTCGCCTATGATCTCGCCTAGGAGGTCGTCACCATCCTCGGACTGCTGTCCCGCTCCGACTTCGACCCGCAGGTGGTCACGCTCGGGGGCCGGGAGGAGCTGAGGGAGCGGATCCTCGAGATGCAGGTTCGGACGCACTCCCTGGGCCTCGTCGGACCGATCGGGACCGTGCGGGCCGTCTCCCGGGTCCAGAAGCTCGTGGAGCGTAACGGGATCGCGCTGGTTCACGGCTTCGGGTCGTGGGGGGGCGCCGTGGCCCAGCTCGCGGCCCCGAAGGACGTCGCGATCGTCCGCTCGGTGAGCCGGCCGCCCAACCACGAGAAGGACCTGCGCGGACGAGCGCTCCGCTGGCTGGAGCGCCGGGCCCGCAGCCGCCACCGCACCCGCTTCATCGTACCGAACGAGGGCAGCCGCGGGCTGGCGATCCGCGCCTACAGCGCGGCTGACGGCCACGTGGAGGTGCTCCCGCGCTCCGTGGACGTCTCCGCGGTGCGGGATCGGGTCCGGCGGGAGACGCGCGAGGGCGCCCGCCGGCTCATGGGGATCGAGGAAGGGCAGGTGGCCTTCGCCCTGGTCACCAATTTCGACTCGGGCTCGGCGATGGACCGCCTGCTGACCGGCCTCTCGCTCGCGCGCAGGGAGCTGCCCCGAATGCGGGTCTTCATGGTCGGCTCCGGGCGCTACGAGGGCTCCACGCGCTGGAAGGCCGAGGAGCTCGACATGGGGGACTCGATCGTCTTCCTCGGCCGCGGAACCGAGGCCGGCCCGATCTGGGGCGCCGCCGACTTCGCGATCGACGCCACTCCCTGGGCGTCCTGGTCCCGGGCCGCGCTCATCGCCATCGGGGCGGGCCTGCCGACGCTGAAGCTCCAGGAGGGCGTGGGCGGCTGGTCCGAGGACGCCGGGGAGAGCCTCCCCATGGTCTCGGGTCACCCCGAGCGCCTGGCGGCCGACCTGGTCCGGCTGGCGTCCGACGAGGGGCTCCGGAGCGAGGTCCTCGCCCACGGGGCCCGCGTCTCCGAGGAAGTCGACGTCGGCAACGTGGTGGAACGGCTCGGCGCCCTGTACCGGTCGATCCTGACCCGCTAGGGCGGCTCGTGCGCGTGCTCGTGACCGGAGCCGGAGGGCTCCTCGGCTCCGCGTTCGCGGCGCTCGGCGAACGGGAGGGGCTCTCCGTGACGGGAGCGACCCGGGCCGATCTGGACGTCACCGACGCCTCGGCGGTCGACGCGGCGATCCGGCCGGCCCGTTTCGACTGGGTCCTCCACTGCGCTGCGTATACCGCCGTGGACGGCGCCGAATCCGATCCGGAAGCCGCCCGGGCGGTCAACGCGACCGGGGCCGGCCACGTGGCCCGCGCGGCGGCTGAGGCGGGGGCGGGGCTCGTCATGATGTCGACCGACTACGTCTTCCACGGCCCGCGCCGGACCCCGTGGCGCGTGGGGGACCGGCCGCGACCCGGCTCCGTGTACGCCCGCACCAAGTGGGCGGGCGAGCGGGCCGCCCGACGCGCCTGGCGGGCCCGCGCCGCGTGGGGCGCCGAGCCGCTCGTCGTCCGCACGGGGTGGCTCGTCGGC
>CALJLC010000469.1 GCA_937982605.1 uncultured Gemmatimonadales bacterium
CGCCCCGAGCAGAAGAGCGAGATCCTCGAGGAACTGCGACGGTCGGGACCCGTCGCGATGGTCGGAGACGGTGTCAACGACGCCCCCGCGCTGGCCACCGCCGACGTGGGCGTCGCGATCGGAGCCGCGGGGACGGACGTGGCCATGGAGACGGCGGACCTCGTCGTGATGGGGGAAGACCTGCGCGCGCTGGCGCACGCCGTCCGCCTGAGCCGCCGCACCCGGCGGATCGTTCGTCAGAATCTCGTCTTCGCGGTCGGCGTCATGACCACGCTCGTCGTCCTCACCCTCATGGGCCGCGTGGGGCTCACCGCCGGCGTCATCGGCCACGAAGGCTCCACGGTGATCGTCGTCTTCAACGGGCTCCGACTTCTCGGGGAGCGGGGACCGCGCAGACGGCCGCTCAATCGGGGTCGCGCTCGACCCTCTCTATGACCTCCGTGCACGCGAGCAGCTCCTCGAAGCTCGCCACGGAGTCCGCGGCGAAGCCGCGAACGGCGCCGTCCCCGGCCTCGACGACCGACCGCGGGATCCGGACCTTGAATCGGACCTCGGTCTCGGCCTCGCCCACCGGGGCGTCGGCATCCGGCATGCGGAAGCGGACCGTGATCGGTCGCCGGACGTCGGAGCGCAGCAGGCGAGCGGAAAGGTCGGCCATCCGCTCCAGGAGCGCCTCGGCCGGCTCGAGGCGTCCCAGCGGCGCGAAGTCCACCACCAGCGCGAGATTTGCCGGTGAGGCCGCGACCCGTCTCGTCGAGGTACACGTCGACGCTGGCCCACTCCGGCCCGCGCGGGGCGTGGAAGAAGAGGTACGCGCTGCGGGTGGATTCGCCCTCCCAGCGCCCTTCGAACTGGTGCGAGGTCGTCTTCTGGAGGCCGGACAGCTTCCAGCCGGCCGATTCGACCCCGGCGCGGACCGCCTCGATGAGGGGCTCGAGAGTCAGGATCGGCTCCGTCACGGGCCCCGTACCAAACTGGTTGACACTCTTTCTGCGTGCCTTGTAACGTAAGGATTGGCGGTTGTTTAGCACATGTGAAGAGCCATGAGCCCGTCGACGAGCGAACAGGTCCTGCGCCAGGCCCTCGAGGCCAACGGCCAGCGGTACACGGAGCAGCGTGCCGCGGTCTTCGGCTTCCTGTCGAGCACGGACACCCATCCGACCGCGGACGAGGTCTTCTCCGCGGTTCGGCGACAGGTCCCGACGATCTCGCTGGCCACCGTGTACAAGAGCCTCGAAACCCTCGTCGGGTGCGGGCTCGCGGTCAAGCTGACCTATGCCGATCACTCCGCTCGCTACGACGGCCGGACGGACCACCACCACCACGCGCGCTGCCTCGGCTGCGACAGGGTGATGGACCTCAAGGGCGACGTCTCGCGGGACGAGATCGAGTCGCTGCGGGGCTCGGCCGGGCACTTCACCGTCACCGGATACCGCCTCGAGCTGTCCGGCTACTGCGCCGACTGCGTTCCTCCCGGGAGCTCCGCGCCGGTCTCGGCCTGACCGGCCCGCTGTCGACCCATGGCCCCCGACCTCCGGCGACGCGCGCCCGCGTGCGTCTCGTGCCTCGCCGCCGCCTGCATGGCGGTCGGGGCCCCGGCGGAGGCGCGGAGTCAGGACGTGGAGACCCTGCGGGGCACGCTGCAGAGCACGCTCGACGCTTACCGGTGGGGTGACGCGCGCTGGGGCGCGCTCGTGGTCTCGCTCGACTCCGGCGACACGATCTTCTCGGTGGGCCCGGACGAGGCGCTCGCGCCGGCCTCGAACCAGAAGCTCCTGACCACGGCCGCCGCCCTGCACGTACTGGGGCCCGAGTACCGGTTCCGCACGTACCTGCTGGCGGACGGCGTCGTCCGTGGCGGGGTGCTCGAGGGCGACCTGGTCCTCTTCGGAACGGGGGATCCGGGGATCTCGGACCGCTTCTAAGGGCGCAAGGAAGAGGTCTTCCAGCGGCTGACGTATCAGCTGGAGCTCGCGGTGATCCCCACGGTCACCGGGGACCTGGTCGCGGACGCCTCCTTCTTCCCGGGCCCGCTCCGCCAGGCCACCGGGGACGTCCGGGACCTGAACGAGCACTTCACCGCGGGTGTCTCGGCGCTGTCGTACAACGAGAACGTCGTCTCCTTCAGGATCCGTCCCGGCTCCGTGGGCGAGCCGCCGCTCGTGGAGACCGTCCCGCCGCACTCCGCGCTCGAGGTCGTCAACACGGCCGAGACCGTGACCCGGGGGGCAAGGCCACGCCTCGCCATCCTGAGGGACGCGCCCCTCGAGCCGGTGCGCATCGAGGGCCGCATGATCGCCGGCTCCCGAGACGTCTGGCGGCAGATGACCGTCGCGGTGCCGGCCGAATTCGTGGGCGCGTCGTTCCGGGCGGTGCTGGAGGAGCGCGGGGTGACCGTCGTCGGCGAGACCCGCGTGGTCTCCCTGCCCCTCCATTCGGCGCTCCGTCGCGTCTCGGCACCGGCACTCGGCAAGCCCGGCCCTCGGATCGTCGCGACCCACGTGTCACGCCCGCTCGCGGACTACCTCGCCGTGGTCAACAAGGAGAGCAACAACCTCTTCGCCGAGCTCGTCTTCCGGGCGGTGGGTCGGGTCGCGGAAGGCGTGGGCACGCCCGACGCGAGCGCTCTTGCCGTGCGCAGATCGATCGCCTCGCTGGGGGTCGACACGACGGGGCTGGTCCAGGCCGACGGCTCGGGCCTCGCGCCGCGCAACCGGGTGACCGCCCGGACGTTCGTGGAGCTCATCGCCGGGATGAGCGAGACGCCGCTGTGGCCCGAGTACTGGGCCACGCTCCCTCGCGCGGGTACGCCACGGGAGCTCGGCCGGATGTACCGCACCGCGGCCGCCGGGAACCTCCGGGCCAAGACGGGCACGATCGAGGGTGTGTCCGCGCTGAGCGGCCTTGTGCGCTCCCGGGACGGCGAGCGACTGGCCTTCTCCCTCATCGTCAACGACACGCCGAGCCAGTCCCGTGCCAAGCGTGTGGAGAACCAGATCGGAACGCGCCTCGCCGAGTTCCGGCGCGACGCCGGGGCGCTGCCCGCGATCGCCGCCGAGACCCCCGCGCCGACCCGAACGGCCGCCGTCTTCCTGGATCGTCACCGCGTGGCGCGCGGCGAGAACCTCACGGGCATCGCGTATCGCTACGGGATCACCGTCGACGAGATCCTGAGCGTGAACCCGCGTGTGCAGGCCAATCGCATCGTCGCCGGGCAGTGGCTCGACATCCCGCGTCGGGCCGACGCGGGTGGGGGAGGCTGACGGCCGCTCGCCGTCCGGCTCCGCCGCGCCGCTTCAGCCGGTCGTGCGCGTGCTGACGCCCCGTCCCACCGCCGCGCGCAGCCGTCGACGCAGCTCGACGACGGACATCGTCTCCAGCGTGCGGCGAGCCGTGCGCTCGCTGTTCCAGCGGACGTCCTCGAGCGCGTAGACCTCGTTGCCTCCCGCGGGGCTCATCACGAGGTGGAACCGGCCCTTGTAGTCGGTCCCTTCCTCCTCGACGGCCGACGCGATCCAGGGGCGGCCTTCGACGTCGGTGAACTCTCTCATGGTCGCCAGGTCCGGGGTGGGGTCGACCCTCCGTCAGGCGACGGAGCGATCGCCCAGAACGCTATCACCGAGGCCGCATTCGTCAAGGAAACGGCCGAGCGCCAGATCGAGGCCGCCGGCCTCCACCAGCGCGGTGGGGGTGACGTCCAGGACGGTGCGCAGCGCGCGGCGGAAGGTCGCACCGTTCGCGTAGCCGAGCTGGCGAGACACGCTCTCCGCCGTTCGCCCGGGCTCCGTCAGCCAACGGGCGGCGTGGAGCGTCCGCGCCCAGAGCAGTAGCGCCCCGGTCGAGGGCAGCCGCGCGGCCCGCAGACGCTCGGAGAGGTGGGGGCGCGTCCATCCGGCGTGCGTGGCCAGATCCTCGGCGCTCCACCCCGGGAGGGCCGCGGCCAGCGCGTCGCCCAGCACGCCGCGCGCCCGGGCGGGCAGTCGGTGCCCGACCGCCCTGAGCACCGCCGAGCGCGTGCTCGCCTCGGACGCCCGGGCCAGCGAGCGGGCGAGGCCGTGCGGGACCTCCTCGATCCGGAGCACGCCCAGGCGCGCCTCGCCTTCCCGGATCAGCCGCCCCAGTCCGAGCAGCGTGTTCATCGGTGTCGCCCCGCGGTCCAGGAAGACCGTGCCCACGCTCGGGAACCGTCGTCCCAGCTCCCGGACCAGAAGCTCGGGCTCCCACTCCCCCGAGAATACCCCGCCGTCCACGAGCACGGTCGTGACCGGTCGCTCCCGCACGAGCCGCAGGAGGCGCCCGGCGACCCGGGTGGACGCCACGGCTCCGACCGTCCCCACGGTGGCGGGGAGGCTGCGGATGGCGCGGTCACGGCTCAGAACGGCGACGATGGACACGAAATCTTCGGAAAAGACATACCTCGATCAGAAAAAGATACTACGCGCACCGCGCTCCCTCGGGAAGTTCAATCGTGAACGACATCGCCCTCCTAGTCGATGCCACCAACCCGAGGAACCCTCATGAAGACTCTCCGTCGCGCCCTGCTCTCGCTGGTCCTCTCCTTCGCCCTGGCCGCGTGCGGCACGTCGCTCACGGATCCGCTGACGCCCGATTCCGGGTC
>CALJLC010000470.1 GCA_937982605.1 uncultured Gemmatimonadales bacterium
GTCAGCAGCGCCGGGTCCGCCGCGTCGCACGACGCGCCGCGGGTGAAGCGGATCACCCGGATGGCGCCGTTCGCGTCGGTGTGGTTCACGAAGAACAGCCCGTTCGAGGCGTAGTCGGGGTGGAAGGCGAGGCCGAGGAGGCCGCGCTCCCCGCCGCTCGTCGTGGCGGAGACGATGTCGAGGAAGGGCGCGGCGAGCAGCGTGCCGTCCCGGACGACGCGGATCCGTCCCGGCTTCTCGATGACGAAGAGCCGCGTGTCGTCGCCGGGGGCCACGGTGACCAGCACCGGGTCGTCGAGCCCGGTGGCGACGACCTCCAGGGCCAGCTCCGGGGGCTCGCCGTTGCCGGGGCCCGTCGGGTCGGAGCCGCACGCGCCCACGGCCGCGGCCGCCGCGATGGTGGCGGCCAGGCGTGACCATCGCGCTCGGCCCGTCCGTGCATCCTCCGTCGTCGTGCTCCTTCCCGCCATCGTGCGCTCCGGTACCGGTTGGCTCCGGCGCGGGGCCGGACGTCGTCCTTGATCGGGCGTACACGGAAGTGGATGATGCGGTTCGTGAACACCCCGCTCCTGCACGGCCGCTACCGCCTCGACCGCGTCCTCAGCCACGGTCGCAGCGCCACGACGTGGAAGGCGTTCGACGTCTCGTCGGCGGAGGAGTGCGTCGTGAAGGAGCTGTCCGTCGGAGCGGTCGTCCGGGCCGGCTCCACCGAGCACAGCTACGACGGGGACTTCACGAAGGTGGTGGACCTGTTCGAGCGCGAAGCGCGCGTGCTCGCCAACCTCGACCACCCCGGGATCCCGCGCCTCCTGGACCACTTCGGCGTCGAGGCCGACGGGGACACCCGCCTCTACACGGTCCAGGAGTTCGTCGAGGGCGAGACGCTCGAATCGCTGGTGCGCGGCGGCCGGCACTTCACCGAGGACGAGGCGAAGGAGATCTGCCGGGAGGTCGTGTCGATCCTCGGCTACCTCCACGACCGCTCCCCGCCGCTGGTGCACCGCGACGTCAAGCCGAGCAACGTCATCGTCTCCGACGACGGCGCCGTGCACCTGGTCGACTTCGGCGCCGTCCGCAACGTACGCGGAGGCGACGGGGTCGACGGGCGCACGATCGTCGGGACCTACGGCTACATGCCGATGGAGCAGTACGAGGCGCGCGCGGTGCCCCAGTCGGACTACTACGCGCTCGGCATGACGCTGATCTACCTGCTCTCGCACCGGGACCCCACGCAGATCACCCGCACGGGCCTCGCGCTCGACTTCCGGCCCTTCGTCAACGTCTCCGAGCGCTTCGCCTCGCTGATCGAATGGATGATCGCCCCGGCGCCGGAGGACCGACCGGCGAGCGCGGCGCGGATCCTGGGCGCGCTCGACGCGAGGCTCGACAACCTCCCCGCGCATCGGGTCGGGTCGGCGCCGGCTCCCCGGGGTGCCGGGCTGCTCCCGGTCCGGGTGAAGGCCTCGATCGCGCTCGGCTTCGGTGTGCTGGCCGTGCTCGTCGCGCTCTTCGGGCTGCTCCGGAGCGGAGTCGGCTTCACGGAGGGTGGCACCGCTCCGGCCGCCGCGCGTCCCGCCGCCGCGCCGCGGGGCGCGGGCGGCGCCGGTGGCGGTCCCGCGGTGCCGACCGACTCGGTCGTGCCGGACGGCGACGTCGTGACGATCGACCTCGATCGGGACCTGGCCTTCGTCGACGCGGGCTTCCCGATGCGCCGCGCGGTCGGGCAGACCGATCTGCCGCCGCTCTCCCGCCGGCCTCCGCCGGGCGTGTCGCTTCCGCTCGAGGTGCGTCGGGTCGACGCGGGCGAGACGTACTACGGCACGATCCCGCTCGGCAACGCCGAGGATCGCGCCGTCGACTACGTGCTGCACGACCGGGGCGGTCGGTGGGTTCTCTGGGTCGACGCGGACGACGACGAGGACCTCACGAACGACCCCGGTCCGGTCGGCAACGAGGGGACGAGCGACATCCTGGCGGCCCGGCTCCGGCTCGTGGCCCGGGTGCTCGACGGCTCGGGGGGCGTGATCGAGCGACCGTACCCGCTCTGGATCTGGTTCAGCGAGGACGCCCGAGGCCGGATCACGGGGCGCATGTACGGACTCAACCACTACCGGGGCAACCTCCTGGCGGCGGGGGCGAGCTATGCGGTGACGGCGTTCGAGAAGCTGAACCACGACGGGCTCTACCGGGACGCCGGCGTCTGCATCGATCTCGACGCCGACGAGCGCTGCGACGAGGCCACCGAGCTCTTCCACGACGGCGACGCCTTCACCGCGAACGGCCGTCGCTTCCGACTGCGCCTGGCGTACCCCTAGTCGGTCCTGCCGACCGCCTCCGCGGTCGACGCGGAGAGGGTGCGGGATCGGGCCGGACCGCCTACGATGACGGCCTGAGCCCCGCCGGCCGCCGCCGCGGCCGAAACGACCCTTCCGACGTCAGCGCCCGAGCCTCGAATGACCCCGGCCCGACCCACCCACGCCGCGCCTCTCTCCCTCCTCCTCTTCGGCCTCCTCGCCGCGCCGTCCGCCGCGCAGACCCCCGACCAGATCGCCGAGGTGGCCAACGCGCTCGAGTGGCGCGAGCTGGGCCCGACCATCATGGGAGGTCGCGTCTCCGACCTGGCGGTCGTGGAGTCCGACCCGGCGACCTTCTTCGTCGGCACCGCCACCGGTGGCGTCTGGAAGACCACGAACGCCGGCATCACCTTCGCGTCGATCTTCGACCAGGAGGAGACCGCGTCCGTGGGCGACGTGACCGTCGCGCCGTCGAACCCGAACGTCGTGTGGGTAGGAACCGGCGAGCCGCAGAACCGCCAGAGCTCCCCGTGGGGCAACGGCGTCTACCGCTCGACGGACGGAGGGCGGACGTGGTCCCACCTCGGCCTCGCGGAGACGCACCACATCTCCCGCATCCAGGTGCACCCCCGGGACCCGGACGTGGCGTACGTCGCTGCGGTGGGTCGCCTCTGGGCGTCGAGCCCGCAGCGGGGCGTCTACAAGACGACCGATGGAGGGCAGAGCTGGAATCTCGTCCTCTACGTCGACGACCGGACCGGGGCGATCGACCTCGCGATGGACCCCTCCGACCCGCAGACGCTCTTCGCCGCGATGTACCAGCGGCAGCGACGGGCGTGGGGCTTCAACGGGGGCGGCCCGGGCTCGGGCATCTACCGCACCACCGACGGGGGCGCGACGTGGACCGAGCTGACCGACGGACTCCCCGAAGGGGACAAGAGGCGCATCGGCCTCGACATCTACCGCCGCGACCCGAACCTGGTGTGCGCCGTCGTCGAAGCCGACCTGCGCGTGCCCGGGCAGGGCTTCGGCGCCGGAGCCGCCGAGCCCCGCAACGGCGTCTACTGCTCCACCGACCGGGGCGAGACGTGGGAGCACCGCTCCACGACGAACAACCGGCCGATGTACTACTCGCAGATCCGGATCGACCCGAACGACCCCGAGCGGATGTACCTGGGCGGCGCGGATCTCTACTGGTCGTCCGACGGCGGTCGGACGTTCACGAACGACGCGGCGCCGACGGTGCACCTCGACCATCACGCCCTGTGGATCAACCCGGCCGACTCGGACCACCTGATCCTGGGCAGCGACGGGGGCGTCTCGGTCAGCTACGACCGCTCCCGGAACTGGTATCAGTTCCGCAACCTCCCGCTCGCCCAGTTCTACGAGATCGGGGTGGACATGAGGGACCCGTACCACGTGTGCGGCGGCCTGCAGGACAACGGGTCGTGGTGCGCCCCGTCGAACACGCTCTCGGATCAGGGGGTGCGCACACGGGACTGGTACAACGTGAGCGGCGGCGACGGCTTCTTCACGGTGATGCACCCGTCGGACACGCGCGTGATGTTCTCCGAGTCCCAGGGCGGCAACCTCCGGCGCGTCGACCTCGGCACGATGGAAACGCGCGGCCTGCGCCCCCTCGGGCGGCCCGGGGCCGACGGCGAGATGCCCGAGCTCCGCTGGAACTGGGACACGCCGATGCTGCTCTCCGCGCACGACGAGAACACGCTCTACATCGGCTCGAACGTGCTCTTCCGCTCCACCGACCTCGGCCAGACGTTCGAGGCCGTCAGCGGCGACCTCACCTGGGCGATCGACCGGGACACGCTCGCCATCATGGGCGTGCCGGGCGGCGAGCCGCAGATGTCCCGCAACGACGGGCAGTCGACGTACGGGAACCTCACGGCGATCGCGGAGTCGCCCCGTGACGCGGCCGTGCTCTATACCGGTTCGGACGACGGTCGGCTGCACGTGACCCGGGACGGCGGTGCGCGCTGGACGGACATCACCGCCAAGGTCCCGAACCTGCCGCGCTTCACCTACGTCACGCGCCTGGTCGCCTCCTCGGCGGTCGACGGTCGCGTTTACGCCGCGTTCGACGGTCACCGCAGCAACGACTTCGCGCCGTACGTCTACGTCAGCGAGGACTTCGGCGCCTCGTGGCGGCCGATCGTCGGAGGGCTGCCGCAGACGTCGGTCAACGCGCTTGCCGAGCACCCCGGCAACCCGAACCTCCTCTTCGTGGGCAACGAGGTCGGCGTGTATCTCCCGATCGACCGCGGCGGCACCTGGGTCGCCATGCGCGGCGGCCTTCCCACCGTGC
>CALJLC010000471.1 GCA_937982605.1 uncultured Gemmatimonadales bacterium
CCACGACGATATCGCCCCGAGTCAGCTGTATGCTTACGCGGCCATCATGGAGGGCGTGCCGTACGCCAACGGCGCCCCCAACCTGTCCGCCGATTCCGCCGCCCTGGAGGCGTTGGCCAAGCGTGAGGGCGTGCCCATTGCCGGAAAGGACTTCAAGACCGGACCGACCCTCATGAAGACCATCCTGGCTGCCGGCTTCAAGACGCGCATGCTCGGCGTCTCGGGCTGGTTCAGCACGAACATCCTGGGCAACCGCGATGGTGAAGTGCTCGACGATCCCGAATCGTTCAAGAGCAAGGAGGTCTCGAAGCTCGGCGTCCTGGAGGAGATCCTTCAGCCCGAGATGTACCCCGAGCTGTACAAGGACCTCTACCACAAGGTGCGGATCAACTACTACCCGCCGCGTGGGGACAACAAGGAGGGGTGGGACAACATCGACATCTTCGGGTGGATGGGGTACGACATGCAGATCAAGGTCGACTTCCTCTGCCGTGACTCGATCCTGGCGGCTCCCATCGTGCTCGACCTGGCGCTCTTCCTCGATCTCGCCGGTCGCGCGGGCCTCAAGGGGATCCAGGAGTGGCTGTCGTTCTACTTCAAGTCCCCGCAGACCGCCCCCGGCCTCTACGCCGAGCACGACATCTTCATCCAGCACTGGAAGCTCAAGAACACGCTGCGCTGGCTGATGGGCGAGGAGATGATCACCCACCTCGGGGTCGAGTACTACGACTGAGTCGTCGGTCGCGAGAGACGCAGGTATGCGGGATGCAGCGCGCTTCATCGTCCTGGAAGGGGGCGACGGTGCCGGCAAGACCACGCAGGTGGCGCTCCTGCGCGCCTGGTTCGACGCCGTCGGGCTCCCGTGCGTGACGACGCGGGAGCCCGGGGGCACGCCCGTCGGTGAGGCGATCCGGGAGGTCGTGCTGGGCCGCGAGGATCTCGACATGCCGGACGAGGCCGAGCTCTTCCTCATCCTGGCGGCGAGAGCGGCGTTCGTGCGCGACGTGGTGCGTCCGGCGCTGGCACGGGGGGACACCGTGCTGGCCGATCGATTCTCGCTCTCCACGCTCGCCTATCAGGGCTTCGGCCGCGGGCTCGATCTGGCGCGCGTGAGGGAGGCGATCGACTTCGCCACGGGGGGCCTCGAACCCGACCTGTACGTCGTCCTGGACGTGCCCGTGGAGGAGGGGGAGGCCCGGCAGCGGAGCGAGGGCGCCCGCGTGGACCGGATCGAGGCCGCGGGAGGCGACTTCCGCCGGACGGTGCGCGACGCGTACCTTGAACTGGCGAGGTCGCTTCCGAACGTCGAGGTGGTGGACGGGCGGGGAGCGCCGGAGGAGGTGCACCGGCGGATCCGCGGCTGCCTCGCGGCTCGCTTTCCCGGGACGTTCGCCGAATCGGCCGCGACCGATCCCGGCAGCACGGGGTAGAGGCCGAGCGCGCCGACCTCGGCGTCGGGTTCGACAGCTGCGGCGAGGGCCGCCGATCAGGGACGAGGGGACATGAAGCGAAGCGTTGCCGCACCGATTCTCGTCGCGCTCTTCTCCGTGGCGGCGGGGGGGTGGCTGCTCCAGCAGGGCGTCGACCGGGCGGAGAACGTCTACGTCCGCGTACGCGTGCTCCAGGAGGTCGTCGACCGCGTGGAGGCGAGCTTCGTCGACGAGATCGACGCGTCGTCGCTCTACAACTCCGCCATCGACGGGCTCATCCGCGACCTCGGCGACCCGCACTCCTCGTTCATGCCGGCCGCCGAGTTCGAGAACGTCCGCATCCGCACCGAGGGCGAGTACGGCGGCGTCGGCCTGGAGGTGGTCCAGCGCGACGGCTGGGTGACCGTCGTCAGCCCGATCGCCGGCGGTCCGGGGGGACGGGTCGGCATCCGCGGCGGCGACCGCTTCTACGAGATCGACGGCGTGCGCGCCGACACGATGGTCACCGACCAGGCGGTCGAGCTGTTGCGGGGCCGGCCGGGGACCGAGGTCACGGTCCGCATGCTCAGGCCCGGCATCGAGGAGCCGATCGAGTTCACCCTCGTGCGCGAGGTCATCCACCTCAAGGCGGTGCCGTTCGCCACGCTGCTCGACGACGGCGTCGGCTACGTCCCGCTGCTCACCTTCCGCGAGACGTCCGCCGAGGAGGTACGGGCCGCGGTCGACTCGCTGCGGGGCGAGGGGATGACCGGGCTGATCCTCGATCTGAGGGGCAACCCCGGCGGGCTCCTCGATCAGGGGATCGGCGTCACCGACCTCTTCCTCGATCAGGGGCTGTCGATCGTCGAGACGCGCGGTCGCGCGACGGACCAGAACGACCTGTATCGCGCCGGCGCTCCGGATCGGTACCCCGGCCTGCCGGTGGTGGCGCTCGTGGACGGAACCAGCGCCTCGGCGTCGGAGATCGTGGCCGGCGCCTTGCAGGACCACGACCGGGCCGTGCTGGTCGGCGCCACGACGTACGGCAAGGGCTCCGTCCAGAGCCTCTATCGCCTCACCGGCGGTGACGTGCTCCGCCTCACCACGGCGCGCTGGTTCACGCCGCTCGGCCGGTCGATCCACGCCGACACCGAGGACGTGGACTTCGGGGACGTGCACGCGATCGCGCTCGACGGTCAGCTCCTCACGCCACCGACGCTCGAGGGCCGCCCCGAGTTCACGACGCCCGCGGGCCGCGTCGTGTACGGCGGGGGCGGGATCACGCCGGATCTCTACGTCCTTCCGGAAGAGCTCTCCGTCGAGGAGGCACGCGGGGTGCAGGGGCTGTTCCGCCGCGGGGGCGGCCTGGCGCTCGCCGAGTTCTCCTTCGCGGTCGACTACGTGGCGGCGCGTCCCGGCCTGGAGGTCGGCTTCGAGCTGAGCGACGCGGACCTGCAGGCGTTCTCCGACGCGCTCGCCGAGGCGGGCGTGGCGGTCGACCCGGCGGACTTCCGGGCGGCCGAGCGCTACGTCCGCTACCGGCTCGAGCGCGCCATCGCCGACCAGGCGTGGGGCGAGGAAGGCGTGTTCCGGCAGCTGCGGCGCCACGATCTGCAGCTGGGGCGGGCGCTCGACGTCCTGGTGGGCACGGAGTCGCCGTCCCTCCTCTTCGATCGGATCGAGGACGCGCAGCCGGACGCAGCCGAGCCGGACTGAGCCCGGCGCGGCGCGGCGGGGTCGACGCGGGGCGGAGGCCGGACCAGCCGCGCCGTCCCGTCCCGGTATTTCCTCGCCGCACCCGATCCGATTGATTTCCCGGATGAAGCCGAGCAGCCAGCCGTGCGCACTCCTTTGACTCCCGTGCAGCCGTGAGCCACGTCGAGGTCGTCCGCGCCGGGACGGTCGAGTCGCGACACCGCGTTCACGTGGCGGTGCGGGATGCCGCCGGCGCGCCCGTCGCGAGCCTGGGTCGGAGCGATCGGCCCACCTTCTACCGCTCCGCGGCCAAGCCGATGCAGGCGCTCCCCCTGGTGGAGGAGGGCGTCGCGGACCGCATCGGTCTCACGGAGGCGGAGCTCGCCCTGTGCTGCGCCTCGCACGAGGGCGAGCCGGAGCACGTCGAGGGCGCCCGCTCGATCCTCGCCCGGGCCGGCGCTGCCGAAGAGCTCCTCCGCTGCGGCCCGCACGCCCCGTACTCGAGTGCCGCGGCCCGGACGCTGGCCGAGCGGGGGGAGCGTCCGGCGCGCATCCACAACAACTGCTCGGGCAAGCACGCCGGGATGATCGCGCTCGCCCTCGGCATGGGGTGGGACCCGCTCGACTACCATCGTGCCGGGCACCCCGTCCAGGAGCGGATGCTGGACGAGGTGGTGCGCTGGACCGGCCTCGAGCGATCGAGCATTCCCGTCGGTGTCGACGGCTGCGGCGTCGTCTGCTTCGCGGCGCCTCTCGACGCGATGGCGCGCTCCTTCGCGGCCTTCACCGCGGCCGCGGACCGGGGGGAGGGCTCGGCGCGAGTAGTCGACGCCATGACCCGGCACCCCTTCATGGTCGGGGGCACCGGCCGCACGTGCACCGACGTCATGCGGATCGCGGGGGACCGGGTCTTCGTGAAGCTCGGCGCGGAGGGGGTGTACGGCGGCGGCCTTCGCGGGCGCGGCGTCGGATTCGCCATCAAGGTCGAGGACGGGGGTCGGCGTGCGGTCGAGGTGGCGCTGGTGCACGTCCTCGCGTCGCTCGGAGTTCTCGACGCCGCCGAAGTCGCGGCGCTCGAGCGCCACGGGAATCCGCCGGTGAAGAACACCCTCGGCGAGGTGGTCGGCGAGGTGCGGGCGGCCTTCGAGCTCCCGGTGGCGGCGGGCCGGGAGGTCTGAGATGTTCGTCGATCGCGCGGTCATCGAAGTCGCGGCCGGCACCGGGGGCTCCGGTGCCGAGGCGATGCGCCGGGAGTCGGGCGTGCCGCGGGGCGGCCCCGCGGGAGGGGACGGTGGCAAGGGCGGTGACGTGATCCTGCACGGAGACGCGCAGCTCACCACCCTCCTCGACTACAGCTACCGTCGCCACTACAAGGCCGAGCGCGGGCAGCACGGGGAGGGGAGCAATCGCACGGGGCGTTCCGGCGAGGACCTCGTGCTGCGCGTGCCGCCCGGGACGGTCGCCTACGACGACGAGACCGGCGAAGTGCTCGGTGAGCTGCTCGCCGACGGTGAACAGATCGTCATCGCTCGCGGGGGGCGCGGGGGGCGGGGCAACGCCCGCTTCAAGAGCGCCACCAACCAGGCGCCGCGACGCTGGGAGCCCGGAGAGGAGGGGGAGGAGCGTCGCGTGCGCCTCGAGCTCAAGCTCATCGCCGACGTCGGACTCGTGGGCGAGCCGAACGCCGGCAAGTCGACGCTGCTGGCCACGGTCACCGCGGCCCGCCCGAAGGTGGCGGCGTATCCGTTTACCACGCTCGAGCCGAATCTGGGCGTGGTGCAGCTCTCCGATTTCCGCACCTTCGTCCTGGCGGACATCCCCGGGATCATCGAGGGCGCGCACGAGGGCCGCGGCCTCGGCCATCAGTTCCTGCGCCACGTCGAGCGCACGCGCGTGCTCCTCCTGGTGATTCCCGTCGACGTGGACGACGTCCAGGCGGAGTACGCCCGGCTGCGGGCCGAGCTCGAGGCGTACTCGGAGGACCTGGCGGCGACGCCGTTCGTGGTGGGGCTGTCCAAGACCGACCTCCTGGGCCCCGACGAGACCCTGCCGACCCTCGACGCCCCGGAGGCGATCGACGTCCTGGCCTTCTCGGCGGTCGCCCGGAGCGGGCAGCCCGAGCTGCTGGAGCGGCTCTGGAAGGCCAGCCGGACGGAGGTGGAGGAGGAGCGGGACGGCGAGGACGACGACGCGTGGTGGAAGCCGCCGGAGTGAGCGACCGGGGCGGGACCGAGGCCCTCGAGCTCCTGATCCTGGACGCCCTGCCGG
>CALJLC010000472.1 GCA_937982605.1 uncultured Gemmatimonadales bacterium
CGACGCTCGGATCACAGGCAGGATCATGGCTTCACCTCCGGGTTCTCCTTCAACATTGCTACACCGGAGGGGCGCCGCGCGAGCCTTTTGTTCGGGATTCCTTCGCGCGGCTCAGCCGCGCGCGCTCAGCGCTTCCATGCGCGCCACGCCCTCGAGGCCCACGATGGCGTGCACCACCTCGTCGGCGAGCGCGGGATCGAACCAGTGGCCGAGGTCGGCGAGCGTCCCGAAGGCGGCCCGGGCTTCGGTGTAGGCGCGCTCGAGCACCGCGCGCGCCGACGTGGTCAGCCGGGTCTCGACGACCCCCGGCGGAACCTCGTCCGAGCCCGACCACAGCGGCGCCAGCACCGCGCGCTCCTCGTCCGTGCCGGCGTGCCGGATCTGCGCGACCAGCAGGTTGTGCGACCGCCGTCCGACGTCGAACTCGAAGTCGGTCAGGTCGTCGACGATCTGGAAGGCGGTACCGAGGCGGGCGATCGCCTCCTCGGCGCGGGCCATCGTCTCCGCCAGCTCGCCCGCCTCGAGCACGGACGGCGCCGCGAACGCGAGCGCGAAGAGCGCCCCACCCCGAACCCGGTGCACGGCCTCGACCATGTCGTCGGGCGGAGGGATGTCTGCGACCCCGCCCTCCTCCGAGCCCTCCAGCACGCCGATCTCGGCCATCCGGTCGAGCAGCGCGCGCTGGATGGCCGGGACGTCCGATTCCGCCACGGTGCCGGCGCGGACCGCCCGGTCGAGCACCGCCCGCAGGAGCCGCTCGAAGCTCATGAGCTGCAGAATCGACATGAAGCGGGGACCCGCGTGGTCGGCCAGGGGCAGGAGGCTCTTCGCCTGGTCGTCGAAGAGGTTGTCCGCCGCCGTGATCGTGCCCTTGATGCAGAAGTTGAGCTCCGCATACGCCCGCAGCCGCTCCTCCGGCACGCCGAGCGAGCGGAAGATCGAGCGGAAGAGGATCAGAAAGAAGTACTCCTGCAGGAAGTGGAGCCCAGCGGGGGTCGTCACCTCCGAAGCGGAGGGGACGTGCGGCGGCTCGCTGCGGAACCGCGGATCGATCAGCGCCTCCAGATCGGCGTAGACGGCGCGCACGGCCTCCGCCTGCGCCTCCATGTCCGGCGCCAGCCCGTCCCATACCCCCTCGGCGGCGAGGAGCTGGACGGCTTTCTGGGAGCGGAAGACCGGAGAGAGCGTCATGGCGCGGTTCGGCGGATCGGGAGCGTCACGCGGTCGAGATCGGCAAATCTAGCCCCGTGGCGGAAGCTACACACCGGGCCGCGTCCCGAGTGCCTCCCCCGCCATGGCCAGGCCGTAGAGCGTCAGGAACGGCTCGATCTCGTCCACCGTGCTCAGGTGCGGCCCGATCGTGTTGGCGAAGCCCCCGGTGGCCACCACCAGCGCGTCGGGGCGCTCCCACTCCGCCTTGATCCGCCGGACGATGCCGTCGACGGCCTCGATGGCCTGGTAGAAGACCCCGCTCTGGATGCACGCCTCGGTGCGCCGTCCGATCACGCGATCCGGGGGCACGAGCTCCACGCGAGGCAGCTTGGCGGTGCGCAGCGCGAGCCAGTCGAGCCCGGCGCGCAGCCCCGGCGAGATCACGCCGCCGAGGAAGACCCCGTCCGCCGTGATGCAGTCGAAGGTGGTGGCCGTGCCGAGGTCGACGGCGATCGTGTCCCGGCCGTACATCTCCCGGGCGGCGAGGGTGTTCACGATCCGGTCCGCGCCCACGGTGAGCGGCTCGTCGACGTCGAGGTGGATCCCGAGGGGCGACTCCGGTCCGACGGAGACCACCTCTCCCTTCGTCAGCGTGCGCAGCGTCTTCGTCCACACCCGGTTCACGGTGGGCACCACCGAGCCGACGACGCCCCGCTCGATCTCGACCTCCCCGAAGCCGTCGCCGACGAGGAAGGCCCGGATGAGGGCGGTCATCTCGTCACCCGTGCGCGGCACGCCGGAGCTCACCCGCCACTCGGCCAGCAGCTCGGTCGTGCTCCGGGCGAGCCCCACGACGGTCTCGGTGTTTCCGACGTCGACGACGAGCTGCACGCGGGTCTCTCCGGGTCGGGGTTTCGGTTGGGGAATCCTACGCGCGGCCGGAATCCGGAGCGAGGCGGACGCTCCCCGAGACGACGCGTACCCGCTCCCCGTCCCGCTCAAGGAGGAGCGCGCCGTCCTCGGCCACGCCCGCCCCCACTCCGGCGCCGTGCGTCTCCGAGACGAGGCGCCGTCCGCGCAGCACGTCGCGGCGCAGGAGCGAAGCGTGGGCCGCGCCGAGCGGGTCCGACCCGGACACCGAGGCGAGGATCCGGCCGAGGATCGCGTCAGCCAACTCTATTCTGGACAACGTCTTGCCGTGCGTGACCTCGAGCGCCGTCGCAACCTCGGTCAGAGAGGGATCGCCGTGCACGCTCTCGGCCGAGACGTTGAGACCGAGGCCGACCACGACGCGTCCGGCGGCGCCTTCGCAGAGGACGCCGCCGACCTTCCGGCCGTCGACGAGCAGGTCGTTGGGCCATTTGACGCCGACCGACGGGTACGCGCCCGCCACCGCCTCGATGCCCTCCGCCGCGGCGGCCCCCACCGCGAGCGGAAGCGCGGGGTCGAGGGCGTCGGACGCGAGCAGCACGGACATCCAGATGCCCGAGCCGGGCGCGGAGCGCCACGCCGCGCCGCGTCGACCCCGGCCCCGCGTCTGCTCCTCGGCGATCACCACGAGCGTCGCCTCGGCCCCACCGGCGCGGTCGGAGTCGCCGGAGCGGGCCAGCTCCGCGGCGCTGTCGTTGGTCGAGCCGAGGCGCGTCCACGTCTCCACGAGGGGCACGTTCCAGCGCGTCGCCAGCTCCTCCCCGGTGAGGCCGGCCCACGGGCCGCGCAGGGAGCCGGGGAGCTCGCCCGCCCCGCTCACCCTCCCCGGCTCCACAGGAACGCCAGGTAGAGGAGCCCGACGACCCAGCAGTACGGTGCGAAGAAGTGGAAGGAGCGCCGCGCCAGCATGGCGTTGAAGGCGCGGATGGCGAGCACGCCGGTCACCCCCGCCACCAGGCCGCCGGCCACGAGGAGGCCCGGAGCGACTCCGGTCGCGACGCTGCCCTCCAGCGCCTTCGGAAGCTCCAGCACGGCGGCGCCCCCGATGGCGGGCACCGCCATCAGGAAGGAGAAGGCGGCTGCTTCCCGCGCCTCGATTCCCAGCCAGAGCGCAGCCACCACCGTGGCGCCGGAGCGGCTGATCCCCGGCACGAGCGCGAAGGCCTGCGCCACGCCGATGACGAGCGCACCGACCCAGGTCGGTCGCTCCGCGGAGCCACGGCCCTGCGCCGCGCGGCTGCTCCACAGGAACGTCCCCGTCACCAGGAGCGCCGCTCCGGGGATCCAGGGGTTGTCGAAGAGCCGGCCCACGGCGTCCTCGGCGAAGACGCCCAGGAGGCCCGCCGGGATCGTGGCCACCACGACCAGGCCGATGAAGCCGAGCGCGTCCCGATCCCCGGCCACGGCGCCGCGCACGAGCTCCCCGACCCGCGTGCGGTACACGAGGAGGATGGAGAGGAGCGTCGCCACGTGGACGGCCACCTCGAAGAGCATGCCCGGGATGACGACGTCCAGCAGCGCCTGTCCGATGACGAGATGACCCGAGCTCGAGACCGGAAGGAACTCCGTGGCGCCCTGGACGAAGCCCAGAAGGAGCGCGTCGAGAAGGCTCATCCGGCGGCGATCACCCGCTCGTAGAGCGCTTCGTAGCGCGGGACCACGGCGTCCGAGGCGTAGCGGCGATGCGCGAGCTGGACGCCCGCCTCGGAGAGACGTCCGTGGAGCGCCTCGTCGGACAGGATCGAGACGGCCGCGTCGGCCATCGCCTCGACCGCGCCGACCGGAAACAGGAAGCCGGTCTCGCCGTCCACCACCACTTCGGGGAGTCCTCCGGCGTTCGAGGCGACGACCGGTGCTCCGCAGGCGTTCGCCTCCAGCGCCGCGAGGCCGAACGACTCGGTCTCGGACGGCAGCAGGAAGAGGTCGGCGCAGGAGAGCAGCTCCTCGACCGAAAGGTGCTTGCCCAGGAAGAGGACGTCGTCTCCGACGCCGAGCTCCTCGGCCCGCTGGGCCGCCCGCGGCCGGTCGGGCCCGTCGCCGACCATCACGAGACGAGCCGGCAGCGCAGCCCGGATGCGCGAGAAGATCTCGACGACGTCCTCCACCCGCTTGACCGATCGGAAGTTGGAGACGTGCATGACGATCTTCTCTCCGCCGGGCGCGAGCTTCGACCGGTGGCACGGCTCGCGCCCGGGCCGCCAGCGCTCGACGTCGATGAAGTTCGGAATGACCTCGATCCGGTCCGGCGGGACCGTGAAGTCGCGCACGGTCTGGTCACGCAGATACCCCGAGACCGCGGTCAGCCCGTCGGACTCGAGGATCGAGGAGCGGGTGATCGCGTGGAATGTGGGGTGGAGACCGAGGAGCGTGATGTCCGTGCCGTGCAGCGTCGTCACGATCCTGAGCCTGCGCTCGGGCGCCAGCATCTGCCGGGCCAGGTACGCCGACGCGGCGTGGGGGATCGCGTAGTGCATGTGCACGAGGTCGAGCTCGTGGTTCCGGGCGGCGTCGTGCAGCGCCACGGCGAGCGCCAGCGAGTACGGCGGGTGGTCGAAGAGCGGGTAGTCCTCCATCTCGACCTCGTGGAAGAAGACCCGCTCCCGGAAGCCGTCGAGGCGGAAGGGCTGGGCGTACGTCACGAAGTGGATCTCGTGACCGCGCTCGGCGAGGGCGAGGCCGAGCTCGGTCGCCACGGCGCCCGAGCCGCCGTACGTCGGGTAGCAGGTGATGCCGACCTTCACGGCCCGCGCTCCTCGGCGGCCCACACGACGTCCAGGACGGCGGCCACCTGCGCCTGGATCGGCAGGGTGGCGTCGATGCGCACGGCGTCCTCGGGGAGCTGATGGCGGAACCAGGTGAGCTGGCGCCGCGCGTAGCGGCGCGTGTTGCTTCGGATCCGTTCCATGGCCTCTTCCAGCGTCGACTCCCCTCTGAGATGCGCCGCGATCTCCCGATACCCCGTCCCGCTCATGCCGGGGTCCCGGTCCCCGTACCCCCGCGCCAGAAGTCCGCGCACCTCGTCGACGAGCCCACGCTCGACCATGCGGGCGACCCGGTCGTCGATGCGCCGGTCCATCTCCTCACGAGGAAGATCGAGTACCACGACCACGCCGGGAACCCCGGCGCCGTCCGAAGGTGCCTCGCGGTGCCAGCGGGAGAGCGGGATCCCCGAGAGCAGGGCGATCTCGAGGGTGCGCCCCATCCGCTGAGGGCCGCCCTCGATGGCGACCGGGGCCCGCTCCGGGTCCAGCCCCGTCGCCCCCGCGGCCTCCTCCCCGGGCCCCCGCCGGCCCAGCCGGCCGCCGCGCGCGTCGAGTCGCTCCGGGCCGAGCCGCGGCTCCCGGAGGATCGGCTCCATGATCGACCGGAGGAAGAATCCCGTCCCGCCGACGAGGAGCGGCAGCGCCCCACGGCCCCGGATCTCCTCGATCCAGCGGCGGGCGTCCCGCGCGAAGCGGCCCGCCGAGTACCGCTCGTCGGGAGCCACCAGGTCGAGCCCGTGGTGCGGCACGGCCGCACGGCCCGCGGCGTCCACCTTGTCCGTGCCGATGTCCATGCCCCGGTAGACCTGGCGCGAGTCCATCGAGACGATCTCGACCGGCAGCACCTCCGCCAGCGCCACGGAGAGATCCGTCTTACCCGAAGCGGTAGCACCGGTGATGGCCAGAAAGCGCGCCAGCGGCGCACGTCGACTCACGAGCGCCCGAACTTCCGCTCGAGCTCCGCGCGCGTGAGGCGCACGATCGTCGGGCGCCCGTGCACGTCGTGGTGGGGCAGCTCGGTGGCGAAGAGCTGGTCGAAGAGCTCGTGCATCTCGGCTTCGGAGAGCTTCTGACCCGCCTTGATGGCGCTCTTGCACGCGAACGTCATGGCGATGCGCTCGTGCTGGTTGCGCGCCGAGCGCACGAGCTCGGAGCCGTGCGTCAGCTCGGCGACCATCTCGCGGAACGCGCGCTCCGCGTCGAAGTAGCGGTGCGGGTTCGGCACCGCCTGGACGATCACCGTGTCTCCGCCGAAGCCCTCGACCTCGAATCCGGCCTTCGACAGCAGCCCCCGGTTGTCCTCGACGAGCGCCACCTCCGGCGCCGTAAGGCGGAGGGTGAGCGGAAAGAGCAGCCGCTGGCTCTCCTGCCCGCCGGCCTCGAAGGCGTCCATCAGGCGCTGGAAGAGGATCCGCTCGTGCGCCGAGTGCTGGTCGACGATCAGGATGCCGTCCCGGGTCTCCACGAGCACCCATGTGTCGAGCACCTGCCAGAGGCGCGGCCGACGCGCTCCGGGCTCCGGGAGCGGCGTCACCGGTCGTGCGTCCGCGCCGACGGCGGCCGGGGCGGCATCCGCGCCCGGGGCGCTCACGAAGAGCGCCATCTGCGCCGGACGCTCCCGCGCGGGCTCCCCTCTCCCGGACGGACGACCTCCGGTCCGGGTCCCCTCGCGCACCTCGAGGGTCGACGTCGCCGGCGCCCGGCCGAGCACCGCCTGGCTGGCCTCGTCGTCCATCGCGGCTCGTACCGCCTGCTCCACGAGCGCCTCGACCTTGCCCGCGTCGCGGAAGCGGACCTCGGCCTTGGCCGGGTGCACGTTCACGTCGACGTGGTCTCCGGGCACTCCCAGGTAGAGGAAGAGCCACGGGCGCGCGCCCTGCGGCAGTGTCGTGCGGTACCCGCGCTCGACGGCCCGCACGAGCTCGGGAGCGCGGAAGGGGCGGCCGTTCACGAAGAGATGGCTCCGCCGCACGCCGGGCCGCGCCTCGTCCGGGCGCTGAACCAGCCCCGACACCTCGAAGCCGTCCACGGCAGCCGACGCCGGCACGAGCGTGCTCCCGTGCTCGACGCCCCAGATCTGGCTCACGCGCTCCGCGACGTCGCGGGCGCCGGGCAGGTCGAGGAGCACGCGCTCGTCCGAGGTGAGGCGGAAGGCGACCGCCGGGTTGGCGAGCGCCAGCGCGGTGACGACCTCGTTGACGGCCCGGGTCTCGGCGCTGACCGACTTGAGGAAGCGGGCGCGGACCGGGGCGTTGTGGAAGAGGTTGCGCACCTCCACGGTCGTCCCCCGCCGGCGCACGCAGTCGGCCACCTCGTCGATGCGCCCGCCGTTGCAGCGGATGCGGGTTCCGGTCTCCCCCTCGCCGTCGAAGGTCTCCAGCGTCATGCGGCTGACCGAGGCGATCGAGGGGACCGCCTCCCCGCGGAAGCCGAACGTCCGCACCCCCGTGAGGTCGGTCGCGACCGCGATCTTGCTCGTGGCGTGACGGTCGAAGCAGAGGAGCGCGTCCTCGCGCCCCATGCCGTGCCCGTCGTCCGTGACGCGGATGCTCCGCTTGCCCCCGCGCTCGACGGCGATCTCGACCTGGCGCGCGCCGGCGTCCAGGGCGTTCTCGACGAGCTCCTTGACCGCGGAAGCGGGCCGCTCGACCGCCTCGCCCGCCGCGATCTGGTTGGCGACGGCATCCGGGAGGACGTGGATGCGCCGGGCCATCAGCTCACGCGGTAGAAGCGGACGCCGTTGTCGGTCGTGCGCCGGGCCACCGACTCGGGCGTCTCTCCCAGGTGGGCCGCCACGGCCTCGACCACGTGCACGACGTGGGCCGGCTCGTTGCGTCGCCCACGACGGGGGACGGGGGCCAGGTACGGCGAGTCCGTCTCGACGAGCAGCCGATCGGGCGGCACCTCGCGAAGCAGGTCGACCGCCTCGAAGGACCGGAAGGACGCGATCCCCGAGAAGGAGACGTACCACCCGGCGGCCATCGCCTCGGAGAAGGCCTCGTCACCGCCGGTGAAGCAGTGCAGGACGCCGCGCGTTCCCGCGGGCATCCCCCGCAGCGCGGCCGCCACGTCGGCGTCGGCGTCCCGGGCGTGGACCACCACCGGGAGGTCGAGCTCGGCGCCGAGCTCGAGGTGGCGAGCGAACGACTCGCGCTGCCGCGGCCGCGGCGCGTTGTCGTAGTGGTAGTCGAGACCGGTCTCTCCGACCGCCACGACGGCGTCGTGCTCGGCGGCCATCGCCCGGATCTCGGCGGCGTCACCGGGGCCGGCCCCGTCGGCCTGGTGGGGGTGGACGCCCACGGTGCTCCAGACTCCGTCCCGCGCGCGGGCGAGCTCGAGGGCCCCTCGGGCGTCGTCGAGCGTGGAGGCGATCGTCACGAGCCGCGTGACGCCCGCCTCGGCGGCCCTGTGAAACACCGCCTCCCGGTCGTCCCGGAAGGCGGCGTCGGTGAGATGGCAGTGGGTGTCGAAGTACTCGATCACACCGTCGCGGGCTGGGGACGCTCCCGCTTCTTCTCTTCGCGCGTCTTGCCCACGCCCCAGCGCTTCTGGATCTCGATGAGCGCCGGCGACGCGACGAAGATCGAGGAGTACGTACCGAC
>CALJLC010000473.1 GCA_937982605.1 uncultured Gemmatimonadales bacterium
AGATTCGAGGAACGCCGATCCGGAATCCGAGGCCCTCGATGCTCTCTCGCCGAACAGTCCTGTTCGCCCTCCTCCTGGCGGCGCCGACCGCCTGCACCACGCGCGTGGTGGAAGCTCCTCCGCCCGCCATGGGTGCGCAGCTCGCCGTGGAGCGGTTCCTGCAGGCCTCGAACGAGGGCGACGTCATTGCCATGGCCCGGCTCTTCGGTACGAGGGACGGTCCGGTCTACGACACCGGGAGCACCTTCGGCTGCGCCTTCAAGAAGATCGGCTCGTGGTTCGGGGGCTCGTCGTGCACGAGGAAGCAGGACGTGGAGATCCGCATGGACGCGATCGCCTCGATCCTCGTGCACTCCGACTACCGCATCGTGGGGGAGAACCGGGTCGCGGGGCGGCTCGCCCCGACCCAGCGGGTGCTCGTCGACATGACCAACGAGCAGGGCGTGCGGATCGCGGGCGTGCCCTTCGTCGTCGTGCGCGCCGGGGACGGGCAGTGGCTGGTCGAGCAGGTCGACCTGCAGCGCGTGATGGCGGCCCGCTGACCTCAATCGAGGTGTTGAACCAGCTCCACGAGCACGCCCCCCGTCGAGGAGGGGTGCAGGAACGCCACCCGGTGCCCGCCGGCGCCGGGACGGGGCTCTTCGTCGATGAGTCGGACGCCCTCGTCGGAGAGCCGGGCCAGCTCCGCCACGATGTCGTCGGTCCGGTATGCCACGTGGTGCAGGCCGGGACCCCGCCGCTCGAGAAAGCGGCCGACGGTGGTCTCCGGGCCGAGGGGCTCGAGGAGCTCGACCTGCCCCACGAAGAGGACGCGAACGCCTTGAGCCTCCAGCGTTTCCGGAGGGGAACGGGTCGCACCGGTCAGGAGTTCGTAGAGCAGCGCACTTTCTTCGAGCGAATGCACGGCGACCGCCACGTGGTCGAGGCGTCGCTCCGCCGATCGAAAGACCATCATTGAGATACCAGGAGAGCCGACATGGCCAGCGATATGATCACCGAAATCACCGACGCCAACTTCGCCGACGAGATCGAGCAGGGCGAGGGGCTGTACATGGTGGACTTCTGGGCGGAGTGGTGCGGCCCGTGCCGCATGATCGCCCCGACGGTCGACCAGCTCGCCAGCGAGTACAAGGAGAAGGGTCTCAAGGTCGGCAAGCTCAACGTCGACCATAACCCCCAGACCTCCGTGCGCTTCGCGGTCCGATCGATTCCCGCGGTCCTCTTCTTCAAGGACGGGGAGCTCATCGACCAGATCGTCGGGGCGGGCCCGAAGGCCATCTACGAGAACAAGGTCCTGGAGCACCTGTAGGCCGCGCGGGCACATGCGTGCGTGAGGCGCGCGGGGTGGCCACGCTCCATCTCGTCAGCACGCCGATCGGCAACCTCGGCGACCTCTCGCCGAGGGCGGCCGAAACCCTGCGCGCCGCAGACCGGATCCTCGCCGAGGACACCCGGCGCACCCGCATCCTTGCGGACCACGTGGGGTCGTCGGCGCCGCTGGTGTCCCTGCACGCCCACAACGAGCAGGAGCGCATCGGCGCCATCCTCGGATGGCTCGACGCCGGCGAGGAGCTGGCGCTCGTCTCGGACGCCGGCACGCCGCTCGTCTCCGATCCGGGCGGACGGGTCGTGGCGGCCGTGGCGGAGGCGGGCCACGCGGTCGTGCCGATCCCCGGGCCGAGCGCGGTGCTGGCGGCGCTGGCCGCCTCCGGCCTTCCCTCCGAGCGCTTCACCTTCCTCGGCTTCCCCGCCCGGAAGGGGCGAGCGCGCACGGACGATCTGGAGCGCGTCCGGCGCGCCGAGGAGACCGTCGTCCTCTTCGAGTCCCCCAATCGACTCGTGCGGCTGCTGCGCGATCTGGCCGAGCGCTGCGGCGAGCGGAGGGTCGCGGTGGCCCGCGAGCTCACGAAGGTGCACGAGGAGGTCGTCCGCGGAACCCTCGCCGAGGTGGCCCGCTACTACGACGAGCGGGCCCCGCGGGGGGAGGTCACGCTCGTCGTGGCCCCCGCGGTCCCGCCGCCGGACGACGCCGACCGCGCCGAACGGGCCCGGGCGCTCGCCCGGGATCTGCTCGCGGGCGGGATGAAGCCGTCCGCGGCGGCTCGCGAGCTGACGGAGCGTCTCGACCTGGCGCGAAACGAGGCGTACCGTATCGTGCACGACTTCGACGAACCCGCGACGACGGACGAATGAAGCTGATTGTGCTGGCGATGCTGGCGTCCGGGGCCGTGGGGCAGGGCGGGGCCGCGGTGGACGACACGATCACGGTCGCGCGACTGCGCTACGAGGGCGGAGGCGACTGGTACGCCAACCCGTCGTCGCTGCCGAACCTCCTCGCCGCCGTCCGCGACCGCACGGGAATTCCCGTGGCCCGCCGGGAGGCGGAGGTCTCCCCGCTCGACCCCGCGCTGCCCGACTACCCGTACCTGTACATGACCGGGCACGGCAACGTCGCCTTCACGCCGGCCGAGCGGGCGGCGCTGCGCGCCTACCTGCTCGGTGGCGGCTTCCTCCACGCGGACGACAACTACGGCCTCGACGAGTCGTTCCGGGAGGAGATGGCGCAGATCTTCCCCGACGCCGAGCTGACCGAGCTCCCGCCCGAGCACCCCGTCTTCCACACCTTCTACGACTTCCCCGAGGGTCTTCCCAAGATCCACGAGCACGACGGCAAGCCCCCGCAGGCTTCCGGGATCTTCCACGCCGGCCGGCTGGTGGTCTTCTACACGTACGAGAGCGACCTGGGAGACGGGTGGGAGGACGAGTCGGTGCACGAGGATCCGGCCGAGACGCGGGAGCAGGCCCTGCGCATGGGCGTGAACCTCTTCCTCTACGTCCTGGGGCAGTCGGCGTCGTGAGCCCGGTCGAGACCCGCCTGGCGGCCCGCGTCGCGGCGGTACGGGAGCACCTGATCCGTCGATCGGTCCTGGCCGCCGCCGCGTGGATCGTCGCCGCCGCGGCGGTGACCGTCGTCGTGGCGTGGGTGCTCGTGGGTCCGGAGGGATGGCGGCAGGGCAGCGACGTGCCCGCGGCGCTCGACGCCGGCCTCCTCCTCCTGGTCGTGGCCGGCCTCGCCGCGATGGCGAGATCCGCCCGGATGCGCTTCTCCGAGAACCCGCTGGCCGCCGCGATGGAGCGCGCGGCCGGGCTGCCGTCCGGAATCCTGCGCGGCGCGCTCGAGCTGACGCGAGGCACGCCGCCCGGGGTCTCGGGCTCGCTGGCCCGGCGCGCGTTCGCGACCGCCGCGGTGGGGCTGGAGGGCCGCGCTCCCGACGCGCTGGCGGCCGGGGCCGTCGTGCGCGTCGCGATAGCCAATCCCGACGAGCCCTTCGCGCACGTATTCCGTCTCGTATTGGTTGACTTTGCATCCGAGCGTGACGGTTTTGAGCGAGGCGGACATCAGCTTGCCGGTGTTTCGGGTTCGATCGAAGCCCACAT
>CALJLC010000474.1 GCA_937982605.1 uncultured Gemmatimonadales bacterium
GGATCGAGGGCACGTCGGTCGATCCTGCGGTCCTTCTCGCCTCCGTGCTCGTGGCGGGCCTCGTCGCTCCGCTCGTCGGGTTGCTTCCCGTCCTGAGCGCGTCGCGATCGGAGGTGGCGGACGCGCTCAGGGGAGGAGGCCGGGGTACGACCGGACGAGACCGCCGTGCGCGCTCCGTCCTCGTCGTGGCCGAGGTGGCGATGGCCGTGCTCCTCCTCGGAGGGGCGGGACTCCTCACCCGCAGCGCCCTCGCGCTCCAGGCCGTCGATCCGGGATTCGACGCTCGTGGCACGCTCACCGCCCGGGTACACCTGACGGTCCCGGAAGACGGCGCCTCGCTCGTGCCGATGCACCGGACCCTCGTCGACCGGATCTCCGCCCACTCGTCGGTCGAGGGGGTCGGGATCATCGGTCAGTTCTTCATCGAACGGATCCCGGACCAGACCATCACCCTCGTGGGAGAGGAGCCGGCCGAGCCGGGCGCGCCCGCGCCCCGCCTCACCACCGACATGGTCTTTCCGGGCTTCTTCCACGCGATCGACGTGCCGGTGGTCCGCGGCGACGGCTTCGCGGCGTCGGCCGCCGAACAGGACGGGCCACCCTGGAGCGTCGTGGTGAACCGCGCCTGGGTCGACGTCTTTTCTCCGGACCAGGACCCGATCGGCCGTGAGTTCGTCTGGGGCCGACGCGCGGAGGGCGACCGGACTACCGTCGTGGGTGTCGTCGACGACCTGCGCCGAACGACGCTCGCGGAGGCGGTGTACCCGCAGATGTATCTGCCGGGGGCGGTCCCCGCGATCGACGTTCTGGTGCGGACACGCGGGAACCCGAGCGAGGTGGCGCCGTGGCTGCGTGCCGTCGTCCGTGAGGTCGACCCGAACGCAGCCGTCTCGAACGTCGGTCCGATGTGGGAGCGCTACTCGTTCGCGCTCGCCCCTCGCCGTTTCCAGATGTGGCTGGTGGGCGCGTTCGCCACCCTGGCGACGCTGCTCGCTTCCATCGGCCTCTTCGCGATCCTGCACGAGAGCGTGGCCGCACGGAGGCGGGAGATCGGGGTCCGGGTCGCGCTCGGGGCCGCGCCCGCCGACGTGCGGACCATGGTCGTTCGGCAAGCCGTCGGTCTGGGCGGCCTCGGCCTGGCGATCGGCTTGATGGGACTCGTCTCGATCTCCGGGGTGAGCGCGCGCCTGGTCTACGGCATCCGGCCCACGGACCCGGCCACGCTGGTCGGGGTCGTCGCCGTCGTGATCACGGTCATCGGTCTGGCGAGCGGTGTCCCGGCCGTGCGGGCGATGCGGGTCGCGCCCGCGGAGGCGCTCGAAGAGGGCTAGGCAGCGAGACGTCCGACCCGGACGACCGCGTGCGGCCGGGCGCTCCAGCCTCCACATTCGGCGCACCCCTCGGACGAGGATGCGCCCGTGAAGCCCGTCTCCGATACCGCCTTCTACTGCTGTGGCGTCCGGATGGTCGACGCGGCCTCGCCCCGGCCGGTGCTCGGCGACACCTTCGCCGAGCGCTTCATGGAAGGCCGTGGGCTCCAAGTCTTCGAGCAGTTCCGGCACTTCGACCGCCCGAACGCGAGCAACGTGGCGCGCGCCCGGCTCATCGACGACCTCGTGCGCGAGGAGCTGGCCGGCGACCCCGAGCGGCTCGTCGTCACGGTCGGTGCCGGCTTCGACACCCGACCGTATCGTCTCGGGGCCGGGCGCTGGGTCGAGCTCGACGAGCCCGCGGTCATGGCGCTCAAGGACGAGCGATTGCCGGTCGAGGAGTGCCCCCGGCCGCTGACCCGTGTCGCGATCGACTTCGAGACGGAGTCGCTCGCCGAGAAGCTCGCACCGATCGCGTCCGGCGAGCGGGCCGTCGTGATCGTCGAGGGCGTCCTCATGTACCTGACCGACGCGCAGCGGCGAGACACCCTCTCGGCCCTCGTTGCCGCGCTGCCCGGACACGTCCTCTTCTGCGACCTGATGACGAAGCGCTTCCTGGACCGGTACGCGGGGCCCATCCACGACGTGCTCGCCGGGATGGGCGCCGTCTTCCGCGACCTCAGCGACGAGCCCGGGCGGGTCCTCCTCGGCGTCGGCTACGAGCACGCCGGCTCGTGGTCGACGGTCGAGGCGTCGAAGCGCTACGGGCTGGTGAGGATCCCGTGGATCGTGCTGTGGACGGTCCTGAGACCGCTCGTCCGAGATTACCGGGTCCACCGCTTCGAGGCGCCGTGAGCTCCGCGTCCGCGTCGACCCCCCGCCCGTCGAGCGGCTAGGCAGATCCGGTGGCCAGCGCTTCCGCCAGCACCACGGCCGCGTGCACGGCCTCCCGTCCGGCCCCATCGGCGATCTGCGCCCGACAGCTCGTCCCGTCCGCCACGATGCGGGCGGACGCCTCGGCCGCGCGCACCACCGGGAGGAGCGAGAGCTCGCCCATCGCCATCGAGACGTCGTAGTGCTCGGCCTGGTAGCCGAAGGCGCCGGCCATGCCGCAGCAGCTCGACTCGATCAGGTCGACGTCGGCGCCGGGGATGCGGCGGAGCATCGACAGCTTGGCGTCGGTGCCGCCGAAGGCCTTCTGGTGGCAGTGGCCGTGCACGAGGATCCGGCGCGGGGACGCCTCCGGTGCGAAGGGGAGCGTGCGGCCCGCGTCCCACGCCTCCGCGAGGAGCTCCTCGAGCATCCGTGCCTGCCCGGCGACCTGCTCCGCGCGCCTGCCGGGAAGGAGCGCCGGTAGCTCGTCGCGCAGGGTGTACAGGCAGGACGGCTCGAGCCCGACGATCGGCACGCCCCGCTCCGCCAGAGGGGCCAGCGCGTCGAGCAGGCGCTCCCCCTCCACGCGCGCCTCGTCGAGCATCCCGGCGCTGAGGAACGTCCGGCCGCAGCACAGCGGGCGCTCGCCGGCGGGGGCGCGCACGGCCGCCGCCCTCCATCCGCCCGCGGCGAGCACCCGGGCGGCTGCGCGCGCGTTCCCGGGCTCGAACCAGCGCGAGAAGGTGTCGACGAAGAGCGCGACCTCCGCATCGGCTCCCGCCGCCGACGGGTCGAGCTCGCCGTCGCTCCACGGCCGTGCGGCCCACCTCGGCAGCGCGCGCTGCGGCGCGAACCCCAGCAGCCGCCCACCGACTCCGGCTCCGGCGTTGGCCAGGAGCCGGAAGCGGCTCGCCCACGGCGCGAGCCGCGGGAGCGACGCGAGCAGCGACGTCCCCCCCGACACCCCCTCCCCGCCGTTCCTGCGGTGCAGCCATTCGGGCCTCATACGGGCCATGTCGACACCGGTCGGACACTCCCGGCGGCACGCCTTGCAGGAGACGCACAGCGCCATCGCCTCCGCCATCTCCGGGGTGTCCAGACCGTCGGCGCCGAGCTGTCCGGTCAGCGCGAGTCGGAGCGCGTTGGCCCGCCCCCGCGTCGAGTGCC
>CALJLC010000475.1 GCA_937982605.1 uncultured Gemmatimonadales bacterium
GCTCTTCGACGGCCTCGTCGAGCAGTATCGGATTCCCACCGTCACGGTCGACGAAGGCTCGCTCGATCCCGAGCTCGTCGAGCGCGTGCCGGCGCACGTGCTCCAGCGCGGCCTCGTCGTCCCGATCGGATGGAACCCGGAGGTCCGCGTGCTCAGCGTGGCGGTGGCCAACCCCTCGGACGAGGAGGGGATCCGGGCGGTCGGTCAGGCGTTCGGGGCGCGTAAGGTACGGGTGTCCCTGGCGCCCGAGAGCGTGCTCACCCGGCTGCTGAAGCGAGCGACCGGAGGAGCCGGGCCGACCGGGGACGAGGTCAGCCTGGTGGCGCTGCCGGAGCTCTTCGAGCCGAAGGCCGAGGAGGAGGAGACCCCGGCCGAGCGCGAGGGGGACGCGGAGCGCCCGGTGGTCATGGTCACGCGGGGCGCCGTGCGCAGCAACTTCCTCCCGGCGGTGCTCGGCCCGGAGGGGATCCGACTCACCGTCGTCGACGACCCGGTCGAGCTCGCCGACGCGATCCGGGGCGGGGCGGAGGCCGTCCTCGTCGACGGGCCGATGGAGACCGAGGTGCGGGGCTGGATCGCGGGAGGGCAGGTGCCCCGCCCGCCGGCCGGGCTCACGGTCTTCGGATCGATCGGCGGGGCGCTGCTGGACAACGCGGCGCCCTATCCGGTCGTCGTCGCCTCGCTGCGCCAGGCCGTCCAGGCGCTCGCGGAGTACCGGGGCCGGGGTCGCTCCACCGCGCCGCCGTACCGGCTCATGGCCCGGGACCTGGAGGCGCTGGCCGATCGGCTGGCGCTCGTTCCTCTGGCCCGGGACGGCGCGCACCTCGGCGTGCACCTGCTGACCCCCGTCGAGCCGGGCACGAGCATCGACCCCTTTCACGACTTCGGCGAGTCGATCCAGCTGGCGCATCGCCTGCGCTTCCCCTGGCCGATCGACCGGATGCTCAGCTCGTGCCTCGAGCTCTATCTGGGCCGGACGGAGCCGTCGACTCAGCGGGGCGCCGACGACGTCGGGCTCGCCAGCCAGCTCCTGGCACTGGTCTGGTTCCGGCACGTTCTGGCGGGCCGGACCGAGGCGGCTGCCGATCCGGCCGCGGCGGAGGAAGCGCCAGACCTCCGGGCGGAGCTGCGTGCGCTCGCCGGCCGCTTCGCCTCGCTGGAGGTGGTCGAGACGTATCTCGACGTGCTCGAGCAACGTGCCGGCGACCGCGAGGAGCGGCGGCGCCTCGTCCTTCTTCTCGGCGACGAGCGTACGGAGAAGGCGCTGGGCCCGGCGTTCACGCGCGTGGGTGCGGACGCCCGACTCGTCGATGCCGAGGCGGTACGCGCCGCCCCGCCCGAGGCGGACGCGGTCCTGCTCGATCACGAGTCGCTCGGCGAGGCGCTCGCCGACGCCTGTCGGAGCTTCGCCGCGCGCTCGATCCCCGTCTTCGTCCTCGCCGCCCGCAACGATCCGGCTCTGGTGCTCAACCTCCTGGACATCGGGGCGCACGACGTCTTCGGGCCGCCCCACGAGCCCGATGTCGTCGCGGCCCGGATCCTCCGGGCGGTGCGGGCCCGGGCCGACGCCCCGGGTGCCGGCGAGGGCCAGTTCTCCGCCCGCTTCGAGGCGTTCTCGTTCCTCGACCTGGCCCAGATGCTCGCCAATGGGCTGCGCACGGTACGCGTCGACCTCCGGGGTGGCGGTGGGGAGGACGCCGTGCTCTTCCTCGTCAACGGCCGGCCGGTACATGCGCGCGCGGGGGCGCAGGAAGGTCCGGCGGCGGTCTACCGGATCATCGGGTGGGAGGACGATGGCGAGTTCACCGTGGACGAGATCGACGCGCTCCCGGAGGCCAACATCGACGAGTCGATGGAGTCGCTGCTGATGGAGGGCGTTCGAATGCTCGACGAGAGCCGGGCATGAGGGGGCTTCGGTGGCTCGGCCTCGTCCTCGCCGCCGCCGCAGCCGGGTGTGCCCCCGAGGGAGGGGCGGGCGCACGGTCGGCGGCCGACACCCGGGCAACCCGCGATGTCGCCCCACTCGTGGCGACGCTGGACTCGGTCATCGCCGGGAGCGGCGCCGAGGTGGTCGGTCTGTATTACCGCCGGCTCGCGCCGGGCGGGGACTCGATCGCAATCGACGCCGACGTCCGCATGCACGCGGCAAGCACCATGAAGGTGCCGGTGATGATGCAGCTCTTCCTGGACGCTCAGGAGGGCATCCGCCCGCTCGACTCGACGCTCCCGGTCAAGCGGATCTTCCGCTCGATCGTGGACGGTTCGGAGTTCGATCTGCCCCCGGAGTCCGACTCCGACACGACGTTCTACGGACGCGTGGGCGGGGAGGCGACCGTTCGGAGCATGGTCGACCGGATGATCACCTGGTCGAGCAACCTCGCCACGAACATCCTCATCGAGGTCGCCGAGCCCGAGCGGATCGGCGTGACGTTGCGCCGCGTCGGGGCCGACTCGATGAGCGTGCTCCGGGGGGTGGAGGATCTCCGGGCCTTCCGCGCGGGGCTCTCGAACACGACGACCGCCCGGGCCCTCGGGGCGGTGATGGCCGCGGTCGCGGAGTCGGAGCAATTCACCCCGGAGAGCCGGGCCGAGATGCTCGACATCCTGTCGCGACAGCACTTCACGGAGGGAATCCCGTCGGGCGTGCCGGACGGGGTGCGCGTGGCGAACAAGACCGGTTGGATCACCGGAATCCACCACGACGCCGCGGTCGTCTTCCCCGACACGGCCCCTCCGTACGTCCTCGTGATCATGGTCCGGGGCCACCCGGCCGAGGACCAGGGCGAGGCGATGATGGCGGAGCTCTCGCGGATCGTCTGGGAGGCGACCGCGGGCGGCTAGCCGTTGGACTCGGGAGCCTCGGTCGTCCGGATGTCGACCCCCCTGTCGAGCGTGCGATGGACGGGACAGCGGTCCGCGATCTCCATCAGACGGGCCCGCTGCTCGGCGTCGAGGGGGCCGAGGAGCTCCACCTCTCGATCGACCCGGTCCAGCCGGGGCTCGGACTCCTCGCACGCTTCGCAGTCCCGTGCGTGGATCTTTCGATGCTTCAGCCGGACACGCGCCTCCTCCAGCGGCCATCCCTTTCGACCCGCGTACATCTGGAGCGTCATCGACGTGCACGAGCCGAGCCCGGCCAGGAGGTAGTCGTACGGCGAGGGTCCGAGATCGTCCCCCCCGACCGAGCGGGGCTCGTCGGCCAGCAGCGCGTGGTGCCGGATCACGACGTCGGTTGTGAAGGTGCCGCTCGGCGTGCGGGTCACCGCGCGGTCGGAGTCGACCAGCGTCTCCAGGTCGGGCTCGGCCATCGGGTCGAGGTATCGGCTGGCCCAGGCGGACAGCACCGTGGCCACGTACTCGGCGTCCTCGGCGCGGGAGAGCAGGTGGTCCGCCCCGTCCAGCGAGACGAAGCTCTTCGGGTGCTTCGCCATCTTGTAGAGCCGGGCCGCGTTGTCGATCCCGACGACCTCGTCGAGCGGGGCGTGGAAGAGGAGGAGCGCCCGATCGAGCTTCCGGACGACCGGCTCCATCCTCTGCTCCTCCAGGTCGTGGACGAAGTCCCTTCCGATGCGGAAGGGCCGACCGGCGATGGAGACTTCGGCTTCGCCCTTCTCCTCGATCTCCTCGATCGAGCCCGAGAGGTGTCGCAGCACGTGGGACGGGTCGGACGGGGCGCCGATCGTGGCGACGGCCCGGACGGAGGGGAGGGCGGCCGCGGCGTGGAGCACCGCGGCACCCCCGAGCGAGTGGCCCACGAGCAGGCTGGGGGCCCCGTGCTCCCGCTCCATGAAGCGGGCCGCGGCCACCACGTCCTCGACGTTGGACGAGAAGGTGGTCTCCGCGAACTCGCCGGTGCTCTCGCCCAGACCGGTGAAGTCGAAGCGGACGACCGCGATCCCCAGCCGCGAAAGAGCACGGGTGATGCTGACCGCTGCCCGGATGTTCTTCCCGCAGGTGAAACAGTGCGCGAAGAGGGCCCACGCTCGCGGCCGGCCGCTCGCCGGAAGCTCGAGGCGTGCGTCGAGTGGCTGGTCGAGGCCGCCGGGGAAGGTGATCGGTCGGGTGGCCATGGGCGCCTCGCACGGGAGGAAGGGAAGGGTGTGCGAGCAAACCATCGAGGGGGTCGTTTCGTTCCCCCCGAGCGGTCGGGGAGCCCGCCCGGGAAGAGGGTGAGCGGAGCGGCGCGAACGGCTTCCCCCGCTTCGGCCCTTCGTATAGCTTTTCACGCTCGGCTGGAAACGGCCGACACCCGCTCCGAGTCCCGCCGAGGGGCGCGGAGCACCACGGTGGGCGTAGCTCAGTTGGTCAGAGCGCCGGATTGTGGTTCCGGAGGTCGCCGGTTCGAGCCCGGTCGTCCACCCTCGAAGCCGCGTAACGAAACGACTTTCGGGCGGTTTCGGTGGAGTATCGACACGACGAGAAAGAAGTTCGTCTCGGGGTGTTGACCCCCCGCGGAGGCCAGCTTACCATTATGGCCTTCGCAGCGAGCGGCCGCTGGACTGCCGCGCGCTGCGTTTTGCTCGAAAGAGAAGTTCCCCATCGACCGATGGAACACTTCTCGCGAGCGAAACCAGAGCTGATTGAAAACCGAGGTTTCGAGTGTATTGAGCGGGCCTGAACGGCAGGCACTACGTCTTGCCGTATCCGACCTCGAGTCGGCAGGTCAAAACAACGTAGATTCCGAACGCTCGATCAGTACACGCAGTACAGGTCGCGTTCATTCGAGAGCTGTCATCAAGCTTATTCTTTCAACGGAGAGTTTGATCCTGGCTCAGGACGAACGCTGGCGGCGTGCTTAACACATGCAAGTCGAACGAGGGCTCCGGTGCTTGCACTGGAAGACCCGAGTGGCGAACGGGTGAGTAACACGTGACCAACCTGTCCTAGGGTGAGGGACAACCCGGGGAAACCTGGGCTAATACCGCATGATGTCACATTTCCGCATGGCGGTGTGATCAAAGAGGGCCTCTGCTTGCATGCTCTCGCCCAAGGAGGGGGTCGCGACGTATCAGCTTGTTGGTGGGGTAACGGCCTACCAAGGCTACGACGCGTAGCGGATCTGAGAGGATGATCCGTCACATTGGGACTGAGATACGGCCCAGACTCCTACGGGAGGCAGCAGTGGGGAATATTGCGCAATGGGCGAAAGCCTGACGCAGCGACGCCGCGTGTGGGAGGAAGCCTTTCGGGGTGTAAACCACTGTCAGAGGGGAAGAACAGCGTCTTTTCGAACAGGACTGGCGTTTGACGGTACCCTCAGAGGAAGCGCCGGCTAACTCCGTGCCAGCAGCCGCGGTAAGACGGAGGGCGCAAGCGTTGTTCGGAATTACTGGGCGTAAAGCGCGGGCAGGTGGTCCGTTAAGTCGTCTGTGAAAATCCGGGGCTCAACCCCGTGAAATGCAGGCGATACTGGCGGGCTAGAGATCGGTAGAGGCTAGCGGAATTCCTGGTGTAGCGGTGGAATGCGTAGATATCAGGAAGAACACCCGTGGCGAAGGCGGCTAGCTGGGCCGAGTCTGACACTCATCCGCGAAAGCGTGGGGAGCAAACAGGATTAGATACCCTGGTAGTCCACGCCGTAAACGATGGGCACTAGGTGCCGGGCCTCTAGACGGGTTCGGTGCCGCAGTTAACGCATTAAGTGCCCCGCCTGGGGAGTACGGTCGCAAGGCTGAAACTCAAAGGAATTGAC
>CALJLC010000476.1 GCA_937982605.1 uncultured Gemmatimonadales bacterium
TCCGAGGCCCCCGAGGCTGCCGTCCCGCCTGCGCGCGCCCGTCGCCTGGCGTCGCGGCGCGCCAGGATCCGCGAGCCGAGTGCCGGGATGAAGGTGAACGCCACGAAGAGCGAGGCGACGAGCGTCAGCGCCACGACGATCGCGAGCGGCACGTAGAAGACGCGCAGCTCCCCCTGCAGGTAGACGAACGGGACGAAGACGATGAGCGTCGTGGCCGTCGAAGCGAGGATCGGCAGCACGACCTCGCGCGCGCCGTGCTCCGCGGCCTCGTACGGCGCCTCGCCGCGCTGGTGGCGCCGGTAGATGTTCTCGAGCACGACGATCGAGTTGTCGACCACGAGCCCGAAGCCGAGGGCGAGGCCCATCAGCGTGAGCAGGTTCAGGGTGAGGCCGCCGAAGTAGATCAGGTTCAGCGCGATCAGCACGCTGAACGCGATCGTCGCGAAGACGAGCCCGGCCGAGGTGAACGAGCGAAGGAAGAGCAGCAGCACGCCGAAGATGACGAGCGCGCTCACCAGCGCCCGGGTGCGGAGATCGGTGAGCTGGCGCGCGATCTCCTCGCTCATGTCGTCCTCGAGGATGAACTCGGTGCCCGGCGGATTGAGCCGCTCCAGCTCGGCCAGGCGGGCCTTCACCGCCTCCGCGACCCGCACGGTGTTCACCCCGATGCCGCGCATGACCTCGAAGCCGACCGCCGGGCTCAGGTCGATGCGCGAGAGCTGTCTCGGCTCCTCGTACGTGTCGAAGACCGTCGCCACGTCGCCGACCCGGACCGGCGTACCGCCCGCGGAGGTGATGACCGCTTCGCGGACGTCCTGGGCGCTGCCCGGGCGGTTCATGATCGTGATCGTCCGCTCGGTGCTCTCCTCGCGGACGATCCCGGCCTCACGCACGAGGTCGAGCTCGCTGATGGACCGCTGCACGGTCACCGGGTCGAGCCCGAGCGCGCCGATCTTCTCCTCGTCGAGCTGCACCTCGAGGCGGCGCTGCCGGCCTCCGAAGACGCGCACAAGCGCCACGCCGTCGAGCGCGGAGAGATCCGGCGCGACGACATCGTCGAGGTGGCGCCGCAGCGCCTCGAGCGTGAACGGACCGGTGAAGGTGTAGAGCAGGAAGGGCTGGTTCTGCTCCTCGAACTCCTCCGGCACGTACTGGCTCACCTGGACGCCACGCACGCCCGCCGGGAGGGTCTCCTCGAGCGTCGCGACCCGCTCGGACAGGTCGAGGCGAGCGAAGTCCATGTCCGTGTCGCGCTGGAACTCGATGTCGATCCGCGCGGTGCCGGTGCCCTGCTGCTCGAACGACTCCGACACGATGCGCTCCACTCCGCGCACCTGCTGCACCGTCGACTCGAGCGGCGCGGTCAGAAACGCCTCGACGGTCTCCGGCGAGGCGCCTGGCCACGACGCGCTGACCATGAGGCGGGGGAGGCGCGTGTCCGGGAGCAGCTCGATCGGGACGTTCCGCCACGCGGCAACGCCGAGCAGCGCGACGGCCGTGTACGCCATCGCGACCGCCACCGGGCGGCGCAGGCTCAGCCGGATCACGAGCCCCCCGCGGGCTGGGGTGACGGGCCCGACGCGTTGCCACCCGTGCCCGCGACCTCGGCCGTGCCGGCCGCCGCATCCGCCCCTCCGGCGAGCGCCAGCCGAACACCCTCCACCGTCTGGTAGACCACCGGAACGACGATCAGCGTGAGCGCCGTCGCCACGACGAGACCGCCGATCACCGCGATCGCGAGCGGCGCGCGCAGGTCCGAGCCACGTCCGATGCCGAGCGCCATCGGGAACAGACCGAGCACCGTCGTGACCGTCGTCATGAGGATCGGACGCAGCCGAACGCGTCCGGCCTCCAGGATCGAGGCCCGCAGCGTCATCCCCTGACGGCGCGCCTGGTTGATGAAGTCGACCTTCACGATGGCGTCGTTGACCACGATGCCGACGAGGATCACCACGCCGATCAGGCTCATCGTGTTGAGGCCCTGGCCGGTCAGCACGAGGGCGCCCACGGCGCCGACGAGGGCCAGCGGCACGGCCATGAGAATCGTGAACGGGTGGACGAACGACTCGAACTGCGCGGCGAGGATCATGTAGACGAGGATCAGGGCGAGCGCGAAGGCGAACGCGAGGTCGCGAAAGGAGCGCCGCATCTCCTCGTTCTCTCCGCCGACGTCCCAGCGCACGTCGGCGCTCGGCTGCATCGCGGAGAGGGTCGCCTCGATCTCGCCGCTCGCCGCGTCGAGTCCGCCGTCGACGACGTCGGCGTACACCGGGATGACCCGGGACTGGTCCTCGCGGTGGACCTCGGCGGGCCCCACGGCCTCGCGGATCCGGACGAGCTCGCGGAGGGGCACGCCGTTGACGCGGAGCTCGTCGAGCGTCGAGCGCGCGTAGCGCCGGTCTTCCGGGTAGCGCACCACGACGTCGATCTTGCGGTCGAAGTCGACGAATTCGGTGGCCACGGCGCCCCGCATGGCACGGTCGACCGTCTCGGCCACGGTGCGCGGATCGACGCCGTAGCGGGCGCAGGCGGTGCGGTCGATCTCGACCTGGATCTGCGGCTGCCCCCGCTCCGAGCCGATGCGGACGTTGGCCAGCGCCGGCACCTGCGCCACGAGCGCGGCGATCTGCTGGGCGACGACGTAGACCTCGTCCAGGTCCTCCCCGCGGACGCGCACGGCCACATCGGCCTCCGATCCGCCCAGCATGGCACCGAGCGCGGTCGCCTGGCCGGTCTCGACGGAGAGCGCCCCGGAGGGGAAGCGGTCGGCGAGCGCGCGCATGCGCTCCGCCACCGGCTCGCTCGCCACGCCGTCGCGCACGCGGACCTGGAACGTCGCGGTGTGCAGGCCGGAGCTCTCCTCGCCCTCGGAGTAGGCGCGCACGTCCCGACCCACGCTGCTGAAGACCGTCGCCACGTCGGGGTCGTCGAGCACCGCGGACTCGATCCGCCGCGCCGCGTCGTCCGTCGTGGCGAGCGACGTCCCCTCCGCCAGCTTGAGGTCGATCGAGAAGCCGCCCTGGTCGACCTCGGGCAGGAGGTCCCGGGGCAGCGCGGCCGCGGCGGCGACGGTGAGGCCGAGGGCCAGCGCCGAGCCGGCGAGGACGCGGCCCGACCGGTCGAGCGACCACTCGAGCGCGCGGTGATACACCGCGGCGAAGCGGGCGAACGCCGCGTCGAAGGCGTCGAGGAGCGGCCGCGCCGCCCGGGCCAGGAGCCCGCCGATGCCGGAGAGCCAGAAGCCGACCAGCTCGACTCCGAACGCGAAGAGCCACCGCAGGAAACGGAAGGGTGCCGCCACGACCGTCCCCGCCACCCGGCGGGCGCGTCGAAGGAAGCGCCGGACGGCCCCGCCGGAGCCGTCGTCCTCGGGCGACGCGTCGGCCGCCACCGCCGGGCCCGGGTCGTCGGCTACCTGCCCCGCCACCGCGAAGCGCGCGGCGGGCGAAGGCAGCAGCGTGAGGGCCACGAGCAGGGAGGCCAGCAGCGAAAACGCGACGGCCAGCGAGAGGTCCCGGAAGAGCGCCCCGGCGACGCCCTCCACGTAGATGATCGGCCCGAAGACGGAGATGGTGGTGAGCGTCGCCGCGGTGATCGCCGCCTGGACCTCCTCGGCCCCGGCCGCGGCCGCCTCGACCGCGTCCTTCCCGAGCTCTTCCCGGTGCCGGAAGATGTTCTCGAGCACGACGATGGCGTTGTCCACCAGCATGCCGACGCCGAGGGCCAGACCGCCGAGGCTCATGATGTTCAGGCTGACGCCGGCCGCTTCCATGAGCGCGAACGTCCCCACCACCGAGATCGGGATCGCCACGGCGATCGCGACCGGATAGCGACTGTCGCGCAGGAAGAGGAAGAGCACCAGGAAGGCGAGCAGACCTCCGAAGACGAGCGCCTGCACGACGTTGGAGATCGAGTCGGCGATGAAGCCCGCCTGGTCGTCGGCGACCTCCACGCGGATCTCCGGATACTCGTCCGCGAGCTCGACCAGGACGGCCCGCACGTCTTCGGCCACCGCGACGGTGTTCGCGCCCGACTCCTTGAAGATGAGCAGCCCGACGGACTCCTCCTCGCCGTATCGGGTGATCGCCTCCCGCTCGGCGAAGCCGTCGACGACGCGCCCCACGTCCTCGAGGCGCACGACCCGGGTGCCGGTGCCGTTCTGGAGCGTCTGACGCGCCACGACGACGTCGCCGATCTCCTCGACCGTCTGGAACTCGCCGAGCGTGCGCAGCGGGTAGCGGTAGCGCCCCTGGAGGATCGTGCCGCCGGGCGCGCTCACGTTGGCCCGGTCGAGGGCCTGCGAGATCTGCTCGAGCGTGAGGCCGTACGAGTCGAGGAGCCGGGGCTCGACCTCCACGCGGATCTCCCGGTCGAGTCCGCCGGCCACGGCGGCCTGCGCGACACCGTCGAGCTGCTCCATGCGGCGGCGGAAGACGGTCTCGGCGAGCTCCTTGGTGCGCCAGAGGTTCTCGCCGCCCGACACCGAGAGCGTCATGATCGGCGCGGACTCGGGATCGACGCGCAGGATCGTCGGCCGGCTCACGGTCTCGGGCAGCGCGTCGCGGGCGTTGTCCAGGCGCTCGCGCACGTTGAGCATGGCGAAGTCCATGTCGGTGCCCCACGCGAAGCGCAGCGTGACGAGGCTCACTCCGTAGCGCGACGTCGAGGTGACCCGCTCGACACCGGGCACCGCGGCCACCGCTCCCTCGATCGGCTCGGTGATGCGCCGCTCGACCTCGGCGGGCGCGACCTCCGGATAGACGGTATAGACGACGAGGCGCGGGTAGCTGACGTCGGGCAGGAGGTCGATCGGGAGCCGGACGTAGGAGATGCCGCCCAGCAGGACGATCGCCAGAAAGAGCATCCAGACCGCGACGGGGCGTCGCGTGGAAGCGCCGGGGACGGACACCGCTCAGCCCGCCGGGATCAGCTCGCGCAGCGGCCCGCCCACGGCCTGCTCCAGCGCGAGAAAGGCGTCGTAGAAGGCGTAGCGGGCCGTGATGACCTGCCGGCGCGTGGAGGCTTCCTGCTCGAAGGCCGAGCGCAGATCCTCGAAGGAGCGGCTGCCCAGCCGGTACTCCTCACGGGCCAGCCGGAGCGCCTCCTGGGCGATCGTGCTCGAGCGCTCCGCCAGCCGGAACGTCGCCCACTGGTTCTCGAGGTCGAGCAGGCCGCCCCGGATCGCCTCCTCGAGCTCGAGGCGCGCCTGTCGGTCGGATTCGCGCTGGTTGCGCAGCTCGATGGCGGCCTGCTGCTGCTGCACGGTCTGCCCGGAGAGACCGCCGAGCACGGGGATGGAGAACTGGATGTAGAACTGACCCTCCGGCTCGCCGGTGATCGAGGGATCGAACAGGGCGCTCGTCCGCTCGCTGAAGCTCTGGCGATAGAGGCTGACGCCCGCCGCGACCCTCGGCCACCACTGCGCGCGCCGCTCGGAAAGGCCCAGCTGAGCCGACCGGATCGCGACCTCCGAGCGGCGCAGCGTCGGGCTGACTTCCCCGGCCCGCGAGATCAGCGCGCCCGCGTCGAGCCCGGACGGATCGAAGATCGGAAACTCGGTCTCCACGACCTCGATCGGCCGCGTGTCCGTGGCGCCCATCGACGTCCGCAGAGTGAGCAGCGCGCGCGTGTGCGCGGTCTCCTGCTGCTGGAGGGCGAGCGCCTGCTGCTCGATCGCGAGCTCGGCGTTGAGCACGTCGACCCGCGTGCGCAGGCCGAGCGAGAAGAGCCGCTCGGCGACGTCGAGGTCGATGCGTCGCGCCTCGAGGAGCTCCTCCTCGGCCGCCAGAAGCTCCTTCTGCTCGAGCGCGTCCAGGTAGCCGCGCTGGACGGTGATCTGCACGTCGGTGAGCGCGACCAACTCGGCCACGTCGCGGTCCTCGTTGACGAGCTGCTGTCGTCGGTGCGCGTGGAACAGCGACATGCCCTGGAACTGCCAGGAGAGGCTGAGCTGGTGGCGCGTCTGTGAGAAGTAGTTCCAGTCGGCCTGCGGATCGGCGATCGGGTTGCCGAAGTTGTCGAAGGCCTGACGCTGGAGGTTGCCGGTGAAGGCGGTCTGGAACAGGGTCAGGCTCACCTGCGGGAGAAGCTGATCCATCCACGTCGACCGCATCTCGCTCCCGTTGAGCTGGGCCGAGTTGACGGCTCGGCGCACCTCGGGGTTCTGACCCGAAGCGAGGGCGAGCGCCTGGTCGAGAGAGAGCACCCGGGGCGCGGCGTCGCCCGCGAGCCCGGACGGCTCCTGCGCGGCGGCCCGGCTCGTCGGGACGAACGCCAGAGCGAGGGAGAGCGACAGCACCACGGCCCGCGCGGGGCAGGCGGAGAACGCCCCGGCGCGGCGGGACGCCCCCGGGACGCCCTTCGGGCCCCTCATCGGCCCGGCCTCCCGCCCTCCGCCGCGACGTCCTCCACGAGCCGGATCGGCGTGTCGTGGCTCAGATAGTGGTGGCCGTCGACGAGGACGATCTCTCCCGGCTCGACCATCCCCTGCTCCGGACCCTCCAGGAGGACCTCGACGTGCGTATCGTTCTCGCGGCCCGGATTGACGTAGCGCCACTTGGCGAGCCCGCTGTTCGGCCCCTCCTCGAAGACGAAGAGCATGGTGCGGCGGCGGCCCTCGCCGCGCTCCAGGATGGCGGCGCGCGGCACGAGGATGCGGTCCGGAAGCGCCGCGGCGTCCAGCGCGACGTCGGCGTACAGGCCCGGCTTGATCCGACCTCCCGGGTTGGGCAGCTCGACGGTCACGCGCCCCGTGCTCGTCTCCGGATCGACGACGGGGTTGATGGTGCGGACCGAGCCCCGGAAGACCTCGCCCGGGAAGGCGGCGAAGCGGACCTCGGCGCTGCGCCCCGGGGAGAGGGTGACGAGGTCGGCCTCGAGCACCTGTACCTCGACCCGGATCGGATCGAGGTCGACGAGGGTGAGGAGCTCGGTCCCCGCGGAGACGTGGTCGCCCTCCACGACCTGCAGATCGGCGATCCGACCCGCGTACGGCGCGACGACCCGCGTGCGCTCCAGCTGGATCTGCGCCCGCTGCAGCCCGACCTCCGCCTGATCGAGACCGCTCGTGGAGCGGGCGATCCGCTCGCGGTCCGCCCGGAGCTGCGGGTCCTCGATCTCGTCGTCGAAGAGGACGCGCTGTCGGTACTCGGTCTCGGCCACGCGCAGATCGGCCCGGGCCTGCGCCACGTCGAGCGCCGGCTGCACCGTGTCGAGCTGGACGAGCACGGCGCCGGCCGCGGCGCGGTCGTTCTCCTCGACCGGAACGGAGCGCACCACGCCCTCGACCTGCGCCGTGAGCGTCGTGCGACGCCAGGCGGCGGCCTGTCCGGCGGCGCGCACGCGGATCCAGAGCGTGTCCCGAACGACCTCGGCGCCGCTGACCGGCTGGGCCACGCTGGCCGAGAACTGCGCCGGGACCGTCCCCTCGGGAAGCACCAGCTCGGCCGATTCCTCCGGAGCGGCGTCCTCGTCGCCCGTGTCGCTGCCGAGCAGCTTCCACGCCACCCCGGCGGAGGCCACGAGGAAGACTACGGCGACGGTGGCGAGGCTGAGCGTGCGACGGGAATGGCTCATCGGCTATCTCGTACCTGTGCGGTGCGGCGGGAGGGTCCCCGCCTCCGGGTCGCCCCTGAGACGCGGTCGGGCACATATACTGTTGCTACGCCGCGTCCGGAGCCGGCTTGCGGCAATATGCCGGCGGGTGCCGGCGCATCGCGAACGGTTTTCACGCGCGTTCCCCTCGACGAATGCGGTACGGTGCAGCGCGACGGGCGGACGGCGCTTCGGACCGCCCCTCTCCTAGACGCATGTCGCGCCGAAACCGTGCACGAGTCCGGCCCGGATTGCCCTTGCGAGCCGGGCGGGTCACACTCGGGCGAGAGCGTGAGGGACATCGAGATGGAGCCTCGGATGCGGAGAGGGGGACTCGGGACGGCGGCTCGGGGCACCACACTGGCCGCGCTCACCCTTCTCGTCCTGCCCGCCACCGCCTACGCCCAGACGCTGCGCGGCATCGTCTCGGAGCGCGAGACGTTCACCCCGGTCCCGCTCGCCACCGTCGTCCTGCTCACCGAGCGGCTCGATACGATCGGTCAGACGCTCACCACCGAGGAGGGGTACTTCTCCTTCGACGTGGGCGAGCCCGGCTCGTACTACCTGATCGCGTCGGCGCTCGGGTACCGCCCGGTCCGCGCGGACCTCGTCACGCTCGAGGAGGGCGAAGCGCGGATCGTGGAGATCCCGATGGCGGTGCGGCCGGTCCCGGTCGGTGGGCTCACCGTGGAGACCGAGGGCGGCGAGCCCGAGGTGCCGGGGCTGGCCGGCACGGGTTTCTACGACCGATGGTCGAGAGGCCAGGGTCAGTTCCTCCTGCCCGGGGAGGTCGCGCGCCACCCCGCCCGCTTCACGCCGCAGCTCCTGCGTGAGCTCACGTTCGTCCGGCTGGAGCCTTCGATGGCGGGCCCCGGCAACGACCGAATCCTCGTGAACAGCCACGTCCGGAGGAACGGGAGCTCGTGGTGCGAGCCGTGGATCTACGTCGACGACCGGCTGCTCGAGCTCATGCCGGGCGAGGGCCTGGACGACGCGGTGCCCCGCGAGACCGTCGAGGCGATCGAGGTCTACATGTACCCCTTCGGTCCTCCGATGCGCTACTTCCGCGACCTCGGCATCGAGAGCGCGTGCGGCGTCGTGCTGATCTGGACGAAGCGGTAGCCGGTCCCCTCACATGCTGAGCTCGTGCGCCTCCCCCGCCCCGCGCGGCACGCGGATCAGGTCGACGAGCACCTGGACCGGCGGCGGGGGCGGCGGCGTGAAACGGGAGACCACGACGGTGACCGTGAAGTTGAGCAGCATGCCGAGCGTGCCGATCCCTTCGGGGCTGATTCCGAACCACCAGTGCTCGGCGGTGTCGAGCTCCGGGTGGATGAACTTGAACCAGACGATGTAGGCCGCCGTGAAGGTGATGCCGGTGATCATCCCGAGGATCGCGCCTTCCCGGGTCGTGCGCTTCGAGAAGATCCCGAGCACGATCGCGGGGAAGAACGACGACGCGGCGAGCCCGAAGGCGAAGGCGACGACCTGGGCCACGAAGCCGGGTGGATTGATCCCGAAGTAGCCGGCGATCATGACGGCGAAGCCCGCTGCGATGCGTGCCGCCACCAGCTCCTGCTTCTCGGTGATGTCGGGCTTGAAGCTCCGTTTGAGCAGGTCGTGACTCACCGCCGACGAGATGACGAGCAGGAGCCCGGCCGCCGTCGAGAGCGCGGCGGCCAGCCCGCCGGCCGCCACCAGCCCGACCACCCAGGGCGGGAGATTCGCGATCTCTGGGTTCGCGAGCACCATGATGTCGCGATCGACGGTGAGCTCGTTCTGGACGCCGGCCTCCGGCCCGACGTACTGGATCAGGCCGTCCCCGTTGTGATCCTCGAAGGTGACGAGGCCGGTCGTCTCCCAGTTCGTGAACCACTCGGGCACCTGCTCGTAGGGGACGTCGCGGACGCTGTCGATGAGGTTCGTGCGCGCGAAGACGGCCACGGCGGGCGCGGTCGTGTACAGGAACGAGATGAAGAGGAGCGCCCACCCGGCCGAGATGCGCGCGTCGCGCACGCGGGGCACCGTGTAGAAGCGGATGATGACGTGCGGCAGCCCGGCCGTGCCGATCATGAGCGCGGCGGTGATGAAGAAGACGTCGAGCGTCGACTTCGTCCCGTCGACGTAGCTCGCGAATCCGAGCTCCCGATGCAGTCCCTCCAGTCGCTCGAGGAGCGGGAGGCCGGAGGAGACGTCCGCGCCCCCGAGGCCGATCTGCGGGATGGGATTGCCGGTGATGAGGATCGAGAGGAAGATCGCCGGCACGAGGTAGGCGAACATCAGCACGCAGTACTGCGCCACCTGCGTGTAGGTGATCCCCTTCATCCCGCCGAGCACGGCGTAGAAGAACACGATGGCCATGCCGATCATGACGCCGACGTTGACGTCGACCTCGAGGAAGCGCCCGAAGACGATCCCCACGCCGCGCATCTGTCCGGCCACGTAGGTGAAGGAGACGAAGATCGCGCAGACCACCGCCACGATGCGCGCGAGCTGCGAGTAGTACCGGTCGCCGACGAAGTCCGGCACGGTGAACGCCCCGTACTTGCGCAGGTACGGCGCGAGCAGCAGCGCGAGGAGCACGTATCCGCCGGTCCACCCCATGAGGTAGACCGACCCGTCGTAGCCCATGAAGGAGATGAGCCCGGCCATGGAGATGAAGGAGGCGGCGCTCATCCAGTCGGCGGCCGTCGCCATGCCGTTGGCGAGCGGCGACACGCCCGTGCCGGC
>CALJLC010000477.1 GCA_937982605.1 uncultured Gemmatimonadales bacterium
GTGCTCGGTGGCGGTATCCACCCCTGTCTCATCCCCACGCGCGCGAGCTGGATCGGGCTGGACTCCGACTGGGCGGACCCGGCCAACTGGACTCCGCAGCGGGTCCCGCGGGCCATCGACAGCGTGGTCGTCGCTCCGAACGGCGCGAGTCCGCTCCTGGCCGGGCCCACGACGGTCGAGAGCCTGGTCGTCCAGAGCGGCGCGGCGCTCGACCTGAACGGCTTCACCCTGACGGTCCGCAGCGACGTCGACGTGGACGGCGCCGTCACGGGCGGGCTGGTGCGGGTGGTGGACGCCGGCTCGCTCCTGGAGGGCTCGCTCGACGATGTGAGCATCGAGGCCGACCGGACGCCTACCGGCGCCCTCGCCGTGGCGGCTGACCTGACCGTGGCGGACGCCGCGCTCGACGTCGCGGGCGGGGTGCTGAGCGTGGCCGGCGCCTTCCTCTCGCAGGGGCCCCTTGCCCGCCTGGTCATGGCCGAGGCGTCCGACTCCGTCCTCGTGCTCGGCGGCGCGACCTTCGACGGAGGATCGCAGGCCGGCTTCCTCACGGCCGGTACGCTGTCCCTGGCGGGCGATCTCACGGTGACGTCCGCGTCCGCGACGGGATTCGCCGCCACGGGGGCGCATCTCACGGTCCTGAACGGGTCGGCCGCCCAGCGCGTCGCCTTCGCCGCGCCCGGTGAGACCGGCCAGCGCTTCGCCGACCTCACCGTCGGCAACACCGGCGCGGACATCGAGCTGGCCACGCGCGTCGTCGTGACCGGGACACTGACCGCGGACGGCGCGTCGATGACCCGCGTCGGCGCGGGTGCGGTGCTCGACGTGCGGGGCCTCGTCGCCCTGGATCAGGTCACGCTCAGCGGGCTGCCGCTCCGGATCACGAGCGGCGCGGACCCCGACCTGCAGAGTCTCACGCAGGTGACGTGGACCGCGATGGACCCGGCGGACGTCCAGCTCTACCTGGAGCTCCCTGGCCTCCCGGCGGCGCCCGCGTCGTTCTCCTTCCTGACCTTCGACCTGCCCGGCTTCACCACCGGCGCGCACATCCAGACGGAGCGCTACTCCGGGCTCAGCGACGTGACGATCAACCTGACCGGGACGAGCCCCACGTTCCTGCAGGCCGTCATCCGGCAGGGGCTGAACCCCCCCGTCAACTGGCTGTAGGGAGGCGCGGCGGCCGCGGACGGCCGCCGCGCCCTGCGCCCTCCCCGGCCGTTCAGCCGGGCAGGAAGAAGTCCGCCACCGTGATCCTCCCGGTGACGTTGCAGGAGATGATGACCTGGCTCCCGGACCGGAACCGGATGTGGCCGGGCCCCTCGCAACCCTCCGGCACCGGGTTGGTGACCGAGTCGAGGTAGTCTCCGGTCGCCGATACCGAGGTGACCGTATAGGTGTCGTTCAGGAACGACGTCTCGGCGATGCCGAAGGCTCGAATGCCCATCGGCTCGGCTTCGAGGAGCCGGACGTCGATACCGACGGCGCGACCACCGCCGAAGCCGGCGATCGGCGTGAACTGCTCGTCACCGTTCCAGGTGAAGCGCGAGACCCCGCCGAAGCCGACGGCGGTGCCGTAGCTGGCGACGGCGCACACGTTCTCCGTGCAGCGTACCTGCCGCGCGCCTGCGGCCGGGAAGACGTTGTCCACCTGCGTCGCGACGGCCTGCCCCGCCTCGAGCGCTACGCGCCAGAGCTTGCTCTCCTCCGCCGCGTCGTCGGTCACCGTCACCGCCAGCATCGGGTTGTCCTCGTCGAAGCCGTTCGGACCGACGTAGACCGAGACCGGGAAGTCGACGCCGAAGACGCTCACCCCGCCGGGCTTGAAGGCGTCGAGCAGCTCGGAGCGGATCACGAAGCCCGGAGCGACCCCCTCGTCGGTGCCGGAACGGAAGAAGACGATCTCCCGGCTGGCGTTGATCACGGCCGCGAAGCCACGGGCGCCGACACCGCCGAAGCCGATCACGTCCGTGGCGTTCATGCTAAGGTCCGGCCCGTTCTGCGGGCTGGGAACGGCCTCGAGCGTGCGCGTCGGCGGGCTCTGAGCAGGCTCGGTCGGGAGCGCGCCGGAGGAGGCGAACAGCCCCTGCGGCGTCACCACCATCACGCCGTCGTCGGGATTCCCGGCCGCGCCGTAGACGGGCACGCCGGCCAGGGCCGGCGCGGAGAAGTCGGCCAGCGAGGCCCCGTTCTCGTCGGCGAGCCGCGCGCCGCCGGTGTGCGCGTAGACCATCGGGCCGGGAAACTCGGGCGGGCCGGCCACCTCGAGGGGCGCGAAGCCCTCGGGGGACGGCAGGTCGAACGGCCCGAAGGCCTGCAGCTCCTGGATGCAGTTCACGGACTTGAAGAGCCGCACCCGGAGCGGCTTCTCCGCCGCGATGCGGAGCTCGCCGGGCACGGGCATCGCGAGGCCGGAGATCTCGACGTCGACCGCGAGCGTTCCGCCGCCGGGCTCGGTGCAGAGGTACGAAGTCGAGCCGATCCGGCCGGACGCGCCTTCCGCCTCGACCAGCGGCAACGGGGTGGCGAACGGCGCCTGCTGCTCCACGGGCGACTCGGAGTCGTCCGCTGCGACCACGTCGATGGCTGCGAAAGTCACTCCCTGCAGGGCGGCCACGCCGACCATCACGTCGAACGGCTCGCCGACCGTGGCCTGACTCGGGCCGGTCAGAGCGGCGCTCAGTGACCGTGGCTCCCCGTCGAGTCGGAAGAGCGGCATGGAGACCCAGGTGGAGAAGTGCTCGATCGCTCCGTGCACCACCGACGTCATCGCGTCGAGGTCGGCGACGACCTCCTGCTCGGACGCGAGCTCGAGCGTACCGTCGGCGAGCGTGACCGACGCCCACAGAGGCACCGTGTACTCGTCTCCTTCCGCCGTCGGCTGGAGGGCGGCCGGCGGCGTGAAGTCGAACGTAGCGGGCACGTCGAACTGCAGCCCGTCCGGGCGCAGGTCGAACGCCGTCGCGTCGGGGCCGACGTCGGAGAAGTCGACCGGCCTCTGTGAGGCGGCAACCCGGGTGACCGAGACCTCCTGTTCGTCGCCGAGCGCCCCTGCGGGCACCTCCAGCGCGAACGCGTCGTCCGCCGACGTCACGCCTCCCCCCGAGGCGTCGATCATCGCGGACGCGGTGTTGTTCTCCGCTTCGATCGAGACGTCGTCCGGGGCGCTGTCGTCGGTGCCGTCGGAGACGACGAGCCTCGCCACGTACGTGCCGGCCACGTCGGGCGTGAACGACGGCCTCTCCGCCGTCGGATCGTCGAGCGCGGCGCCGCTCCCGGCGGGCACCGAGGCGAGCGACCACGCGAAGGTGAGCGCGTCTCCGTCCGCGTCCGACGAGGCGGACCCGTCGAGCCCGACCCCGAGCGTCGCGCTGACCGTCCGGTCGGCGCCGGCCTGGGCGACCGGGGCGGCGTTCGACGGCGTCGGATCGGGGTCGGGATCCGGGGTGGTCGGATCCGCCTCGCCGCAGCTCCAGAGCGTGAGCAGCGCGATCAACGCCGGAACGGCGTGGCGGTGTACGGTGACGCCGATCGATCGGCGGTTGGGGGGCCGGAACATGAGCGTCTCCCTCCGGTGCGGGGCCGGCCCCGCCGCTCGCGGGGCCTTCCGCACGCAGACGCGTACTTTTCGCGCCGAACCGATCATCGAGCCGAGCGTCGGTCCGGTCCCGAACAAACGGTCGACCGGACCCTTGGCCGCCGAGGGGGCCCGTCGCCTACGGTGTTCGGCCTTCTCCGCAGAGGGCGCCGCGGAGCCGGGCGGCCCGCGCCGCGA
>CALJLC010000478.1 GCA_937982605.1 uncultured Gemmatimonadales bacterium
GCGCGCGCATCCCGTAGTACGAGAAGCGCTCCCACATCTCCGTGAAGAAGAGCGTCGCCAGACCGCGCGGATGCCCGAAGAAGGTCTTGCCGCCCGGAATCGGGCCGCCCGGTGCCGTCGTCTGAGTCGTCACGGTCGTGTCGTCGCTCCGCTACGGGGGTGCGAACGCGGCGGGAATGGGCGTTCGCGACGCACTGGTAATCGGCGCTGGCCGGGACGGACGCAAGTCCGATCGAGCGCCCGTGAGGGGGTCGGCGCGCCGCTCCTCTTGATTACCGAGAGGAGATCGCGCTACCTTGTGGGACCTTCTCCTGATTACCGAGAGGAACGATGGGACGGACCCGCTCGGACATGATCCGCGGCACGCTCGACATGCTGATTCTCAAGGTGCTCTCCGTGGAGGCGATGCACGGTTGGGGGATCTCCGAGCGCATTCAGCAGATCTCGGAGGAGGCGCTCCAGGTCAACCAGGGGTCGCTGTACGCGGCGCTGAACCGGTTGACCCGACGGGGATGGATCCGTTCGGAATGGCGCACGACGGAGCACAACCGACGGGCGCGCTACTACCAGCTCACCCGGGCCGGGGAGAAGCATCTCGGCATCGAGCACGAGCAGTGGATCCGCCTTTCGGGTGCGGTGGACCGGATCATGGGGCTTTCGAGCTGACGACGACGGGCCGAGCCGCACGGACGGCCAGGGAGGAAGGGCGATGAGGTGGTGGTCCGAGATTCGATACCGGCTGCGGGCGATCTTCTCCCGCACCGACGCCGAAACGGAGCTGCGGGACGAGCTGGCCTTCCATCTCGAGATGGAGGCCCGCAAGCTCGAGTCCGAAGGGTACGAACCGGAGGAGGCGCGCCGGCTGGCGCGGGTGCGCTTCGGGGGCGAGGAGCGCTTCCGTGAGCAGGCCCGCGACGCGTGGGGCGTCTCGCCGCTCCTCGACCTGGGCAGCGACCTCCGCTTCGCCGCCCGACAGCTCCGTCGGCGGCCCGCGTTCACCGCGCTGGCCGCGCTGACGCTCGCGCTCGGCATCGGCGGCACGGTCGCGCTCGCCTCGGTGGTCGAGGGGCTGCTGCTCCGCCCGCTCCCGGTCGAGGACGAGGCGCGACTCGTCACCTTCTGGAGCCCGTACGACTGGCGCGGCTCCGAGTACGACTTCGTGCGGGAGCGCCTGCGGGCCTTCGAGGACGTGGCCGCCTACTCGGACGACGCGGCGACCTTCCAGGCCGAGGCCGGCGCCCGGCTCCTCCTCTACTCGGTCGGCTCGGCGAACTTCTTCGACGTGCTCGGTTCGGAGCCCCTCCTCGGGCGGACCTTCCGGGAGGGTGAGGACCGGCCCGGGGCCGAGCCGGTCATCGTGCTGAGCCATGGGCTGTGGGAGCGCGAGTTCGGGGGTGACCGGGAGGTGCTCGGTCGTCGGGTCGACCTGGGCGGTGTCACGCGCACGGTCGTCGGCGTCATGCCGCCCCGGTTCTTCTTCCCGTCGCCCGAGAGCGAGGCGTGGATCCCGCTCGACCTCGATCCGGCCTCGCGCGACTACGGCGGCAACGGTTGGCTCGTGCTGCTCGGCCGCGTCGCCGACGGGGTGACGCCCGAGGGCGTGGAGGAGGAAGTGCAGCGGATCGCGGCGGCGCTCGGCGAGCGCTTCACCTACAGCGCCCAGTGGGACAAGTCGCGCAACGCCTTCGCGACGCCCACCCGCGAGGCCCTGATGGGGGACGTGCGCGCCCCCGTGATGCTCCTGCTCGGCGCCGTGGCGCTCGTGCTGCTCACCGCGTGCGCGAACGTGGCGGCGTTGCTCGTCACCCGAACCAGCGACCGGACCGGCGAGATGTCCGTCCGCACCGCGCTCGGCGCCGGACGCGGTCGACTGGCCCGACAGGTTCTCGCCGAGTCGACGCTGCTGGGCGCGATCGCGGGCGCGGCCGGCGTGGTGCTGGCCGCGGCGGCCTTCGACGTCCTGGTCGCCAGCCTGCCCCTGCCGCGCGAGCTCGGCCGGACGCTGCACCTCGACTGGACGACGCTGGCGGCGGGGGTCGCGCTGGCCATGGGCGTCGGGGCGTTGATCTCGCTGGCCCCGATGCACGGGCTCCTCCGGGGCGATCTCACGCGCGCCGGATTCGGCCTTCGAACGGCGGGCGGCGGCACCCGGGGCAGCGGACGCCTCCAGCAGGCGCTCGTCGTGGCGGAGGTACTCACGGCGGTGGTTCTCGTGACCGGAACGGCGCTGCTCATGCGCACGGTGGGGCAGCTCCGTTCGATCGACGGAGGCTTCGAGCCCGAGGGCGTCATGACCGTCGAGGTCATCCTCCCCGAAGGCGAGGGGGCGGACGGCGGGCCTGCCTTCTTCACGACGCTGCTGGAGCGGGTGCGGGCGCTCCCGGGCGTCACGTCGGCCGGGCTGACCAACCGAGTGCCGGTCCGCGACGGCGGGTGGCAGGGAAGCCTGGCGCTCGCGGACCGCCCCGAGCTGGAAGGCGACCGCCGTCCGAGCGCGTTCTACCGCCCGTCCTCGCCCGGGGCCTTCGAGGCCCTCGGCCTGGAGCTGGCCGCGGGCCGCACCTTCACCGAGCTCGACGGGCCCGACCAGCCTCTCGTGGCCATCGTGAACGAGACGCTCGCGCGAACGCTCCTGCCGGGGCAGTCCGCCGTGGGGCGGATCATCGACCGGCACATGTTCCACGAAGGACCGATCGAGATCGTCGGCGTGGTTCGCAACGTCGCGGTCGACGATCTCATCGGAGAAGCGCCGATGGCGATCTACTACCCGTGGGACCAGACGCCGAGTGGCGCCGCGTACGGGATCGTGGTCATCAAGTCGGAGCTCGCGCCCGAGGGCTTCGTGGAGCCCGTGCGGCGGATCGTGGCGGAGCTCGCACCCCGTGCGGCGCTCGGCCGGGCTCAGAGCATGGACGACGTGCTCGACGACGCGATGGCCGAGCCTCTACGCCTGCGCTTCTTCCTGGGCCTCTTCAGCCTGCTCGGCGTCGTGCTCGGCACGGTCGGCGTCTACGGGATCGTGTCGTACTCGGTGCAGCGCCGAAGAGCGGAGTACGGGGTGAGGATGGCGCTCGGCGCCCGTCCGTCGGATCTGGTCCACGACGTGGTGCGCTCGGGAATCGCGCCCGTCGTGCTCGGCATCCTCGCGGGCGCTCTGGTGGCGTGGTTCGCGTCGAGCGTGCTCGCGGGCTTCCTCTTCGGCGTCGAGCCGACCGATCCGGCGAGCCTGACCGCGGCGGGGCTGGTGCTCCTCGTGGCCGGCGTGGTCGCCGCGCTGGTGCCGGCGATGCGCGCGGCCGCTACCGACCCGTCGATCGCCCTCCGGGACTGACTAGGCGTTCCGCAGGAGCGGGAGCGACTCCGGACGCCGGAACTCGTAGCCGCGCATGGGAGGGAGGCCCGGCCCCGCGACCGACAGGGACGGCATCGCCTCCCGGAGCGCCTCGAGAACCGCCGCGATCTCGAGGCGCGCCAGGTGCGCCCCGAGGCACAGGTGGCGACCGGTGCCGAGAGAGAGGTGGTCCGAGGCGTTCTTCCGGTCCGGGTCGAAGCGATCCGGCTCCTCGAAGCGGGCGGGATCCCGGTTGGCCGCGCCGATCATCGACTGCACCACCGAGCCGGCCGGGATCGCGACCCCGAGGATCGTGACGTCCCCGGTCGTGTGCCGGGTGATCGACTGCACCGCCGGCTGCCAGCGCATCGACTCCTCGAGGACCGCGGCGGTCGTCCACCGCCCGTCGACGAAGTCGTCCCAGCTCCGCGTGGCCAGGAGGCTCCAGACGGTGCTCCCGATCATCGAGGCGGTCGTCTCGATGCCGCCGAAGAGGATGATGAGCGCGTTGGCGATGATCTCCTCGTCGTGGAGTCGCTCCGCACCGGCCGCGGTGGCCAGATGCGCCAGGAGGCCCGGATCGTCGGCCGAAGCTTGTTCGAGGAGCGGACCGACGGCTTCGCCGAACGCGGCGGCCGCCGCCCTGCCCCGACTCCGCACATCGGGATCTCCACGGAAGTTGGCGAGCGCGGCCGCGAAGTCGTCGTACCAGCCGGTGATCGCGTCGGTCAGCCCCTCCGGAAGGCCGAGAACGCGCAGCGCGGACGCCACGGCGAGCGGCGTCGCCACGTCGACCATGAGCTCGAGGTCGTCCCGGTCTCTCGCGGCACCTCCCCCGCGGCTCCCGCCGACCTCGCGCGCTCCCACGAGCGATCGGGCGCGCTCCTCGACCCACGGCGCCATCTCCCGCGCGAGCACGTCGGCCCGGAACGCGTGCAGGCACGCACGCTTGTACCTGAGCGCCACCTCGCCGTCCGTCGTCATCATGTGGCGGCCGAAGATGTCGCGAATCGTGGACCGCTCCGCGTCCGTGGTGAAGCGGGTCGCATCGCGGAGAATCGACACGATCTCGGCCCGGCGGGTGACGAACCACATGCCCGTCTCGGGGACCCACGTCACCGGCTCGTGCTCGCGCAGCCGGGCCAGGATCGGGTAGGGATCGACGTCCAGATCGGCGAGCCGCACGGCGGCGCCCAGCGGAAAGCGATCGGGCCGAGCGCCATGGGAGTCCGGAACCGTTTGCATGGGCGCCATCGTAGTCAGGGGGAGACGCGGTGGACACCGGCCCCGGCCGGCACTTCATTCACCTGCCGCCCCGGCCGCGCCGCGGCACGTACCGGACACCCAGGGAGGACCGATGGAAGAGGAATTCGCGAACGTCGTGGAGTACCTGCTCGCTCGCCCGCTCTTCCTGGGCCCGATCCTGCTGCTCGCCGCCATCATGGTCTGGGCCGTCCTGAAGAAGCTGCTCAAGATGGCCGTCATCATCGCGATCGCGGCGGGCCTCTACATGGCCCTCGTCCAGTACATGGGGCCGGGCTTCTGACGAGCCGACGCCGCCCCGCTCCGCCCGCGGCTCCGGACGGAGGGGTCAGAAGGGCAGCAGCCGCGTGATGTTGAAGCCGAAGCGGAGCTGATCGAAGGCGAAGGCGTTCGGCCCGCCGGCGAGGAGCTGCGTCGCGCCGAGCGCGGGCTGGTTGGTGGCCACCAGCTTGAAGTGGTGCCCCCTCGTCCGGATCTCGAGGCCGAAGGTGCCGGTGTCGTGCTCGAGGCCCGGGAGCTCCTCGGAGAAGATCCACTCGCCGAGCAGGCTCAGGGCGCCGTCGAAGTACCACTGGCCGTAGACTCCCACCGCCGCCGTGGTCTCCGTGTCCGCGTCGTGGATGCGCGGGTTCTGCACGAGCGTCGGCGAGAGTCCGAGCGCGAGCCGGTCCGCCACGACGGTGTTGACCACGAGCTGGGCGAACGCCTGGAACTCGTTGTCCTCCGCGCCGAAGGGGAGCGGGTCGGTGTTCCAGGCGCCTCCGCCCGCCACCGCCACGTGGACCGGCGCGCCGCCGGCGTCGAGCTCCAGGAAACGCCACCGCGCGTTGAGCTCGAGGTTGTCCTCGTTGTTGGTGCGGACCACCCCCACGAGGACCCCGTTCGTCGGAGCCCACGACAGACCCAGCCGGATCCACGCCGGGCCGTCCACGCCCCAGAGCTCCCGGGAACCGGCCTCGATCGGCGTCTGGAAGCGGTGCGAGATCTCGAAGAGCCAGTTGCCGCCACGCAGCGTCTCCGTCGTGGCGAGGTTGGCGGACTGGTGCGACCGGAAGACCGAGTACTGCGCGGCCCCGGGCGCGGGGACGCCGAGAAGCGCGAGAAGGGACGCCGCGGCGGCCGTCCGGAGGGCGGACGAGGAACGGGTCATGCGGGCTCCGGGCTCGGGAATACTCGCCGACTCTTACGCTTCGTCCCCCGCGCGATGACGGGCCACTGCGCCGCCGTCACTCGCTCACCGGACGTCGGTCCGTGCGGTAGCGCTCGAACCACTCGAGCACGTTGGCCACCTTCGCGATGAGGTTCGAGGGGCTGCTCCCGGCGATGCCGTGCGGGGCGTTCTGGATGCGCACCATCTGGGTGTCGACGCCCCGGAGCTTGAGCGCCTGGTAGTACTGCTCCGTCTCGGCCATCGGGGTGCGCAGGTCGTCCTCGCCGGTCATGAGCATCGTCGGCGTCGTCACGTTGCCGACGAGCGAGAGCGGCGAGCGACGCCAGTAGTGCTCCAGGTTGCCTTCCTCCCAGACGGGGCCCGGCAGCCAGTACTGGTAGTACGACGGATAGCCGTCGGAGGTGAGCGAGAAGCTGATCCAGTTGATGACGGGCTTCACCGAGACGGCGGCACGGAAGCGGTCCGTCTTGCCGACGATCCATGCGGTGAGCACGCCGCCTCCGCTCCCGCCGGTGACCATGAGGTTGTCCTCGTCGATGAAGCCGCGCTCGATCACCGCGTCGACGCCGGACATCAGGTCGTCGTAGTCGTAGCCCGGGTAGGCGTGGTGGATGAGGTTGCCGAACTCCTCGCCGTAGCTCGTGCTCCCGCGCGGGTTGGTGTAGAACACCACGTAGCCGGCCGCCGCGAAGAGCTGGACCTCGGGAGAGAAGCGCGGGCCGTAGTTGGCGAAGGGCCCCCCGTGGATCTCCAGCATGAGCGGGTAGTCGCGGTTCGGATCGAAGTCCGGCGGATACGCGATCCACCCCTGGACCCGGCGCCCGTCGTGCGACGACTCCCACCAGATCTCCTCGACCTCGGCGAGCGTCTTGTGCCCGAGAAGGTCGTCGTTGATCCGCGTGAGCTGCCGCGGCTCGCCGCCTCGCCGCACCACCGCCACGTCCGCCGGTCGGGTCGGAGAGTTGATCGTGAACGCGATCGTTCCGTCGTTCGCCACGGTGTGCGAGCCGCCGCTGTAGGGACGTCCGAGGCCGAGCCCGCCGACGTGGTCGACGATGTCGGTCACCGCTCCGTCGAGCGTGACGAAAGCCACCTTCGTGATCCCCTCGTCGTCGTACTGGAAGAAGAGCCCGCGTCCGTCGGCGGACCAGGTGAGGTTGCCGATGTCGCGGTCCAGATCGCCGACCTGCCGGGAGCCCGATCCGTCACGGTTCATCACGTAGAGCCGGCTCACCTGGTAGCCCTGGTAGCGGTCGTCGTAGCCGGTGTACGCGATGCGCGCTCCGTCCGGTGAGACGACCGGGCCGCCGTCGGGTCCGAAGCGGTCCGTGAGCTGCGTCAGCGCC
>CALJLC010000479.1 GCA_937982605.1 uncultured Gemmatimonadales bacterium
CGAGGTGGCCCGATGACCTTCCGCGCCCTTGCCCTCGCCGCGCTCGCCCTCGTCGCGCTCGGCCCGACCGACGCGCTCGCGCAGAACGGCGAGATGCGCACGATCTCGCTCGAGATGTACCTCGACCTCGAGAGCGTCTCCAACCCGCAGATCTCCCCGGACGGGAGTCAGGTCGTCTACACCCGCGGCTGGGTCGACAAGATGAACGACCGGCGCGAGTCGTCGATCTGGATCATGAACGCGGACGGCTCCAAGAACCGCTTCCTGGTGGACGGCTCCGGCCCGATCTGGTCGCCGGACGGGACGCGGATCGCGTACACGGCGCAAGGCGAGCCGGAGGGCAGCCAGATCTTCGTCCGCTGGATGGACGCCGAAGGCGCCACCAGCCAGATCACCCGGCTCGAGTCGAGCCCGGGCGGGATCCGGTGGTCCCCCGACGGGGAGCGCATCTCCTTCACGATGAACGTGAACGCCGAGCCCGCCTTCTCGGTGAGCCCGCCGGGCCGACCCGACGGGGCCGACTGGGTCGCGGCGCCGCGCGTCGTCACCCGGGCCGACTACCGGCAGGACCGGGTGGGCTTCGTGGACGGCGCGTGGCGTCACGTCTTCGTCGTGCCGGCCGAGGGCGGGACGGCCCGCCAGCTCACCGACGGCGCGTGGAACCGCTCCTCCGGCGAGTGGCCCCCGGACGGCACCGAGCTGGTCTTCTCGTCGCTGCGCACCGCGGACGCCGAGCTGTCGTGGAGGGAGTCGGAGGTCTACGCGGTCGACGTGGCCACGGGCGCGATCCGTCAGCTAACGACGCGGCGGGGTCAGGACTCCTCGCCCCTGCCGTCGCCGCGCGGCGACCTCATCGCGTACCGGGGCGCCGACTTCCACACCGACCCCTATCGGAACTCGGGCGTCTACGTCATGAACCGCGACGGCTCGAATCCCCGGCTGATCTCGGGCGACTTCGACCGTCAGATCAACTCGATGGAGTGGGCGCACGACGGGAGCGGGCTGTACCTCACCGTCAGCTCGGAGGGAGATCGGAATCTCCATTTCGTTTCCGTGAGCGGCGGCGTGCGGCCCCTTTCGGAGGGTGACCACATGTTCGCGCTCTCGTCGTTCACGGCGGACGGGCGTGCGGTCGGGACGCTCACCAGCCCCCACGTCCCGAGCGACATCGTGGCGTTCGACCTCGACGACCCCGACCGTCGCACGCAGCTCACGCGGGTCAACGACGACGTGCTCGGCGGGCTCACCTTCGGCGACGTCGAGGAGGTCTGGTACGAGTCCGTCGACGGCTTCCGGATCCAGGGATGGATCATCCACCCGCCGGGCTTCGACCCGACCCGGAAGTACCCGCTCATGCTCTCGATCCACGGCGGGCCGCACGGGATGTACAACGTCGGCTTCAACTTCGGGTGGCAGGAGCACGCGGCGAACGGCTACGTGATCCTCTACACGAACCCGCGCGGGAGCTCCGGCTACGGCAGCGCCTTCGGAAACGCCATCAAGAACGCGTATCCGGGCAAGGACTTCGACGACCTCATGGCCGGCGTCGACCTGGTCGTCGATCGCGGCTACATCGACGAGCAGAACATGTTCGTCTACGGCTGCTCGGGTGGCGGCGTGCTCACCTCGTGGGTCGTCGGCCACACCGATCGCTTCGCGGCGGCGTCGGCGAACTGCCCCGTCACGAACTGGCTCTCCTTCGTCGGCACCACCGACGGCATCGGCTGGTACCGCAACTTCGAGAACTTCCCCTGGGACGACCCGAGCGAGCACCTGCGCCGCTCCCCGCTCATGTACGTCGGCAACGTGACGACGCCGACGATGCTCATGACCGGCGTCAACGACCTGCGCACGCCGATGCCGCAGACGGAGGAGTACTACGCGGCGCTGAAGGTCATGGGCGTGCCCACGGCGATGATCCGCTTCAACAACGAGTGGCACGGCACGTCGAGCACCCCCTCGAACTTCCTGCGCACGCAGCTCTTCCTGCGGAAGTGGTTCGAGATGCACTCGAGCGGCCGCCCCATGACGGAGGACCAGCCGCTCGGCGACGAGCGCTGACGCGGGGGACGTCAGCCCGGCTTCCGGGGGGTCGCACGCCGCAGATAGTTGTATTATACATCGACCGTCGTGGGCGAACCGGACCGGAGCACGGGAGAGATGGAAGCCAATGCGCTGCTCCAGGAGATCGCGCACGCCAGGCGCGCCTTCATCGGAACGATCGCCCGGCTCGACCCTGCTGCGGTCCGCCGGCCCCTGGGGCCCGGTCGATGGAGCCCGCTCGAGTACCTCGAGCACCTCGTCCGCGCCGAGGAGGCCACCGTGTGGCGGATGTTCGGGGCCGTGGAGGAGGCGCGCGCGGGCGGCCCCGCGCCGGAGGCGAGGCGGCCGGATGCGTCGATCGAACGGATCGTCGACGAGACGTGGAAGGAGGCCGAAGAGGCGCCCCCGCTCGCCGTGCCGTCGCTGGGCGGGTCGGCGGCGTACTGGACCGCGCGTCTCGAGGCCCAGCAGCCGATCGTCTCCGGACTGGTGGACCGGCTGGCCGAGGGCGAGCTGGACGGCGTCGCCTACCTGCACCCGATCTCGGGCCCCTTCACGCTGCGGCAGGCGCTCCAGTTCATCCGCTTCCACCTCGACCGTCATCGCGAGCACATCGAGGAAGCGCCGCGGGACGGTCGCGGAGGGGACGCGTGACGGGAGCCGACGACCTCCTCGTCGAGCTGACCAGCGTCGCCGAGGCGTGCGAGGCGACCGGCCGGCTCAACCTCGGCAAGGTGTGTCGGGCCGCGGAGCACGCCGTCCGTCTGGGCCGGGCGAACGCCGCGCGCGTCGACGACCCCCGCCCGGAGCTCGCCGCGCGGCTGCGGCGCGCGGGTGTCCGACTCGAGGACGCGGGCGGCCCTCCGGAGCTCGTCGAGCGGCTGCGGACCGGTGCCGTCGCCGTCGAGAGGGGCGGGGCCCTGCGCGCGGAGGAGTACCCGGACCCCCTGGTATGCCGGCGGTGCGGTTGGCTGGCCCGCGGTGAGGACGATGCGTGTCCCCGGTGCGGCGCGCACCCGCTGACCTTCCGACGCCATCGGGCCGTCTACTGGCTGACTGAGTACCGTCCGCGGGAGGTCGTGGAGCAGCTCGGCGCCGCGCCCGAGCGGATCGGCGCGGCGCTGCGGCGCCTTCCGGAGGATGCCCTCACGTGGGCGCCGCGGCCGGGGGCGTGGTCCGCCACGGAGGTGCTCCGGCACCTGAGGGACTCGCAGCTCCTTCTGAGCCGGCGGGTGACGCTCCTCCTCACGGAGCCGGAGCCGTCCCTGATGACGCGAGGGGACCCGCCGCCCGAGCCGGCGGAGCCGGTCGACGTCGAGGCCTTCCGATTCCTCGCCCAGTACCGAGCCTCGCGTGCGGCCACCATCGAGGTCCTCTCCGGCGTGACCTCCGCGCAATGGGAGCGGGCGGGCTGGCACGTCGAGTACGGCCGCGTCACACTCGCCGAGCAGTCGAGCTACTTCGCGGCGCACGAGCTCACCCACCTCCGGCAGCTCGAAGCGTTGCGCCGAGCCGCCCAGGACCCACCCCCCCGGAGCACGACAAGATGAGACCGGAGACACTGCTGGCGAGGGCCGGCCACGGCGGGAACGACGCGGTGGGGTCGGTCGTTCCGCCCCTGCACCTCACCACCACCTTCGCCCGGGACGCGGAGTACGAGCTCGTGGGGCCGTTCGTGTATCGGCGTTACGGCAGCCCGACCGTCGAACAGGCCGAAGACGTGCTGGCCCGCCTGGACGGAGGCGACCGCGCGCTCTGCTTCGCTTCCGGGCTCTCGGCCACCGCCGCGCTCCTGGAGACGCTGCCCGCCGGGTCGCGGGTGCTGGCGCCGCGGGTCATGTACCACGGAGCCCAGGACCGGATGAGGGACCTCGCCGATCGCGGCCTCCTCGAGCTCCGGCTCTTCGACCCGACGGAGGAAGGCGCGCTGGCCGGAGAGCTGGAGCGCGGCGGGGCGGCCCTGGTCTGGGTGGAGGCGCTGGCCAATCCCACCTGGGACGTCATCGACATCGAGGCGTGCGCCCGGCTCGCCACCTCGGCCGGCGCCGCGCTGGTCGTCGACTCCACGGCGGCCCCCCCGGTCACGACGCGGCCCCTCGATCTGGGCGCGACCGTGGTTCTCCACTCGACGACGAAGTACCTCAACGGGCACTCGGATTCGATGGGTGGCGCCCTCGTCGGCGCCACCGACGCCGTCGACTGGGAAGCGCTCGAGCACGCGCGGAAGCTGACCGGCACGGTCATGCCGCCGCTCGACGCGTGGCTCCTCCTCCGCGGGCTCCGCACGCTGGCGCTCCGCTTCGAGCGCGCCTCCCGCAACGCGCTCGCGGTGGCGGGCTTCCTGGCGGAGCACGCGGCGGTCGAGCGGTGCCTCTACCCCGGACTGCCGGCTCATCCACACCACGAGCTGGCCCGTCGGCAGATGACCGGCGGCTTCGGCGGCATGCTCTCCTCGCTCGTGCACGGTGGCGCAGAGCAGCCCGTCGAGATCGAGACCTCGCTACGGTGCTTCATCCCTGCCACGTCCCTCGGTGACGTATAGAGCCTCGTGGAGCACCGGGCCTCGGTCGAAGGGCCCCACAGCACCGTGCCCGGCAACCTCCTTCGGTTCTCGATCGGGATCGAGCACGAAGCCGATCTCCTCGACGATCTGGAGCGGGTCCTCGGGGGGTAGTCACGACCGTTGCAGGTCCGAGGGTCCTCGTGTATAGTTGTGATATACAACTGTCTATCCGAGGTGTCTCATGCAATATCCCGTGGCGATCATCGGCGGCGGCCCCGTGGGACTGGCGGCCGCGTCCCGGCTCCACGAGGAAGGCCTCCCCTTCGAGCTCTTCGAGCAGGGCGATGCGGTCGCGCCCTCGATTCGGGAGTGGGGACACGTCCGCCTCTTCAGCCCCTGGCGCTATCTGATCGACGACGCCACGCGCCGCCTTCTCGAGGAGCACGGATGGGACGAGCCCGATCCGGACGAGATTCCGCTCGGCCGGGACGTGGTGCGCCGCTATCTCGAACCGCTGGCCCGCGTGCCCGCCCTGGCTCCGCACGTGCATCTGGGCACCCGCGTGGCCGCGGTCGGCCGGGCCGGTCTCGACCGGGTGAAGAGCGCCGGCCGGGACGCGCGGCCCTTCGTGCTCGACGTCGTCGGGCCCGACGGAGGTCGGCGTCTGATCCTCGCCCGCGCGGTGATCGACGCCTCCGGCACGTGGCACCAGCCGAACCCGATGGGTGCCGCGGGGCTGTGGGCCGAGGGCGAGCAGGAGCTCGCCGACCGCATCCGCTACGGCATCCCGGACGTCGCGGGCGAGGAGCGGGGTCGCTACGCGGGGCGGCGGGTGGCCGTCGTCGGGAGCGGGCACTCCGCCTTCCACGCCCTCCTCGACCTCGCGAGGCTCTCCGGAGAGGGGACGGAGGTCACCTGGCTCCTGCGGTCCGGAGGCCCGGCCTTCGGCGGCGAGGACGCGGACGCGCTCACGGAGCGCGGGCGGCTGGGGCAGCGGGCGCGCGCGCTCACCGAGGCCGGCGGCGTCCGGGTCGTGACCGGTTTCGCCATCCAGCGCGTCGGCGCCGACGGTGACGGGATCGTCCTGGAGTCCTTCGACGGAGCCCGGAGCCCGATCGTCGACGAGGTCGTGGTGACCACGGGGTACCGGCCCGACCCCTGGATCACCCGGGAGCTCCGGCTGGAGCTCGACCCCGTCGTGGAGGCACCGGCTCGCCTCGCTCCCCTCATCGACCCCAACGTGCACTCGTGCGGGACGGTGCCGCCGCACGGATACCGGGAGCTGGCCCATCCGGAGCGAGACTTCTACAC
>CALJLC010000480.1 GCA_937982605.1 uncultured Gemmatimonadales bacterium
GGCGCCGACGCCTCGGCGGGTGCTATGCGTTGTGACGCGCATCCTCGAGGGCTCCTCGATCCGGCAGCAGCGGGCCGCGCAGGACTTCGCCTCCCGCTTCGGGGATCTCTCGCGCAAGGCGCAGGAGGCCGACAGCGCCGACGCCTTCGCGAAGGTGTACACCGAGCTGGTCGACTGGCAGCTCACGCTGGGCGGCGGCGGGGAGACCGGCCTGCGCGCCACGGTCCCGGCGCTGCTGGTCGATCTGCGCCGCTCCTTCGGCGAGTGGGTGGTGCGCGAGTACCCGCGCTGGATGGAGGACTCCCAGGACCGTCCCCGGCTCTCGGTCGACCTCGTGCGGGAGTTCCTGATCCCGCGCCTGGGCACCGACCCGGTCTACTTCGTCGTGCTCGACTGCATGCGCCTCGACCAGTGGCGCGCGATGGCTCCGCTGCTGGCCGAGTACTTCGAGATCGAGGAGACGTGGCACTACTCGATCCTCCCCACCGCGACCCCCTACGCGCGCAACGCGATCTTCAGCGGGCAGTACCCCGACGAGATCGCCGCCGACCGGCCCTCGTGGTGGGACGCGTCGGACGACGAGGGGAGCCTGAACGCCTTCGAGGACGAGCTGCTCGTCGAGCAGATCCGCCGCCTGACCGGTCGGGACGTGCCGGTCCACTACGAGAAGATCTTCTCGGACCGCCAGGGCGAGCAGGTGCGCAGCCGGGTCAACTCGGCGCTCAAGACCGAGGGCGCGGTGGTGGCCCTGGTGTTCAACTTCGTGGACCTCATGACCCACGGGCGCTCCGAGTCCCCGATCCTGATGGAGGTCGCACGCGACGAGGCGGCGCTCAGGGATCTCACCCGGGCCTGGTTCGAGCGCTCGACCGCCTTCGAGGTGCTCCGGGAGGCGGCGCGGCGCGGCCATCAGGTGATCCTGACCACCGACCACGGCTCGATCCTCTGCCAGCGGCCCTCGACAGTCTTCGCGCGCAAGGACGCCACGAGCAACCTGCGCTACAAGTTCGGCCAGGACCTGCGCGCGGAGGACGCCACCTCGGCCTTCCTGACCCGGGACGAGCGCCACCTTCGCCTTCCCTCCGGCCGGCTCGGGATGTCGTATCTGATCGCGCTGGAGGACTACTTCTTCGTCTATCCGACGAAGCTGCGCGAGTACCAGGCCCGCTACCGGAACTCCTTCCTCCACGGCGGCATCAGCCCCGAGGAGATGATCGTTCCGGTCGTGAGCCTCACGCCCCGACGCTGAGGCGGGCGGCCACCGCGTCGATCGCGCCATGAGCATCCCCGTCCGCCTCCTCGGCTTCCTGCGGCCGCACGCGCTGCCCGTCGTCCTGGCGGTGGTCGCCTCGGCGGTCTACGCGGTCCTCGACGCCGCGACGTACGTGCTGCTCATCCCCTTCGTGCGTGCGCTCTTCGGACCCGAGGGCGGCGCGGCCGGGGAGGGCGGGGCGGCCGCCGGCTCGGCGATGGACCGCCTCCTCGACGCGACCGTGTACCAGTGGGTCGATCTGGGCGGGGACCGGCTCGCCGCCATCAACGCGATCATCCTCCTGCTCATGGCGGTCTTCCTCGTGAAGAACGTCTTCTCCTTCGGGCGCACGTACCTCCTGGCGCGCGCCGAGCAGGGGGTCAACCGGGACCTGCGCAACACCGTCTACGACCACCTCGTCGGCCTGGACCTGAGCTTCTTCGGGCGCACCCGCACGGGTCAGATCGTGAGCCGGCTCACCACCGAGATCGAGCAGCTCCGCATGCTTGTGACCGCGGAGGCGTCGAAGCTCATCGCCGCCGTCTTCGAGTTCGTGGCGGCGCTCGCCGCGATGCTCCTCATCTCGTGGAAGCTCACGCTCGCCGCCTTCGTCGTGATCCCCGCCGCCATGGGCATCTGGGGCCCGCTCGTGAAGGTGCTCCGCCGCCGGGACCGCCGCGTCCTGCACCTGGGCGGGGAGGTCAACGCGCATCTCTTCGAGACGCTGGCGGGGATCCGGCTGGTGAAGTCTTCGTCCGCCGAGGATCGGGAGCGCTCCCGCTTCCACCGCCTCACCGGAGACTACTTCCGACAGTTCCTGCGCGCGGAAGTGGCGCGGGCCTGGGCCGCGCCGATGACCGAGATGCTGGCCGCCGCCGGCACCGGCGTCCTCCTCTTCTTCGGCGCGAGGCTGGTGGTGACCGGGGAGATCAGCGGCGAGCTCTTCGTCGGCTTCCTCGGGCTCTCGCTCAAGCTGTACTCGCCGGTGAAGTCCGTGGCGAAGTTCCCGGCGACGGCCCAGCCCGGGCTCGTGGCCGCCGAGCGCCTCTTCGAGTTCCTCGACGCCCCGATCGCCATCGGCGACGCGCCCGACGCGCGGCCCCTGCCCGGCTTCGAGCGCGAGATCGTCTTCGACCGGGTCAGCTTCGCGTATCGGGGCGAGGCCGAGGCGCTGACCGACGTCTCCTTCACCGTGCCCCGCGGCTCGGTGGTGGCGCTCGTCGGCCCGAGCGGGGCGGGCAAGAGCACGGTCGTCGATCTGCTCGGCCGCTTCTTCGAGGTGGGAAGCGGCGCCATCCGCATCGACGGGCAGGATATCCGCAGCGTCCGGCTCGAGGATCTGCGCGCGCTCCTGGGCATCGTCTCCCAGGAGACCGTCCTCTTCCACGACACGGTGCGGGCGAACATCGCGTACGCCCGTCCCGATGCGTCGGCCGAGGAGGTGGAGGCGGCCGCCCGCGCGGCGAACGCGCACGACTTCATCGAGAAGATGCCGGACGGCTACGAGACGGTCGTCGGGGAGCGCGGCGTCGAGCTCTCGGGCGGACAGCGCCAGCGCATCGCGATCGCGCGCGCGCTCCTGCGCGACCCGCCGATCCTGATCTTCGACGAGGCCACCAGCGCGCTCGACACCGAGTCCGAGCGACTCATCCAGGACGCCATCGAGCGCCTCCTGGAGGGGCGCACGGTCTTCGTCGTCGCGCACCGGCTCTCCACCGTGCAGCGGGCGGACCAGATCCTGGTGCTCGACGAGGGCCGGGTCGTGGAGCGGGGCACACACGACGAGCTGCTCGCCGCGGACGGGCGCTACCGCCACCTCTACGACCTGCAGTTCGCGGAATGAGCGAGGGCGTCTCCCTCCGCCATCGCCTCGAGTACGGTCTCTTCCGCACGATCCGGGGCCTGGTGTCCCTCCTTCCGCTCCCGCTCGCGCTCGCCCTCGGAGACGCGCTCGGCTGGATCTCGGGCGTGCTGCTTCGCATCCGACGGGACGCGGTCGACGAGAACCTCCTGCGCGCCTTCCCCGACGCCGGGCCCGCGTGGCGCCGCCGGACCGCGGTCGCGTCGTACCGGCACCTCGGCCGCGAGGCCGTCGTGACCTTCCGGCTCGCCGGCGTCCCCGCCGAGCGGATCCGCGAGATGACGGAGTTCGACGGGCTGGACGAGCTCCTTGCCGCGGTCGAGGCGGGAGCGGGCGTGGTCGTCGTGACCGGCCACCTGGGCAACTGGGAGATGGGCAGCGCCTGTCTGGCCGCCCGCGGCGTGCCGATCGACGCGGTCATGCACCGTCAGCGCAACCGCCGATTCGACGAGGATCTACGGGAGACGCGAGGCCGGCTCGGCATGGGCATCATCCTCCGGGACGTGGCGCCCCGGCGCGTGCTGGCGTCGCTGCGCGCGGGCCGGGTGGTCGGGCTGGTGGCGGACCAGAACGTGGCCGGCGCCGGGATCTTCGTGGACTTCTTCGGCGTGCCGGCGTCGACCGCACGCGGGCCGGCGGTCTTCGCGCTCCGCACCGGCGCGCCCGTCTTCGTCGGCGTCGCCGTCCGCAACCCGGAGGCGGGACCGCGCTACCGGGCCCTGGTACGGCGGGTCTCGGTCGCGCTCGGGGACGATACCGAGGAGAACGTGCGTCGCATCACCGAGGCCACCACGACTGCCCTCGAGTCGTACGTCAGGTCGTATCCGGAGCAGTACTTCTGGCAGCACCGGCGCTGGAAGACGCGTCCGCCCGCGACGGTGCCTCCGGCGGGTACGCCCTGAGGAGCTCCGCGGCGCGCTCCGCGATCTCGTCGATCGAGATCAGGTCCATGCACGTGTAGGCGCCGCCGCACACGATCGGCCGACCGGCGCCACGGCACGGGACGCACGGCAGCTCGTCGTGACGCAGCATGCGCGCCATCTCCGTGGGTGGCTCCGAGTAGCCGATCGGCCCGAAGACGCAGATGGTGGGTCGCTCGAAGCCGTGCGCGGCGTGGGTGAGCGCGGTGTCGACCCCGACCACGAGCCCGGCCTCCGCCACGACCGCCATCGCCTCGGTCAGCGACGTCTTCCCCACGAGGTCGACGAGCCCGCCGTCGGCTCGATGGAGGATGCGGTCGGCCGCCTCCCGGTCCGCGGGCCCGCCCACCAGGACGACGGGAAGGCCGGAGAGGGCGCCGAGCCGGGCGCCGAGCGGCGCCCAGCGGCGCTCGACCCAGTGCTTCCACGGACGGGTCGTGAAGGGGACGAGCAGGACGAACGGACCGTCGATTCCGGCGTCCGTCAGATGCGCCCGCGCCCCCTCCCGCGCCCCCGGGGCCAGGTGGAGGTCGAGCGACCAGTCGCTCGTGTCGAGGCCGAGCCACTCGGCCATCAGCCTCGGCTCCGCGCTCATCTCCTCGATCGCGTTGCCCGTCGGGTAGCGGTGCGTCGTGAAGAGGCGGTTGCCCTCCTGCGGCCCGAGCACGACGCGCACGGGCGCCCCGGAGAAGTAGGAGACCAGCCCGCTGCGCAGGAGCCCCTGCATGTCGAGCGCGAGATCGAAGCGACGGGCGCGCAGCTCCGCCCGGAAGTCGCGGAAGGCGCGCCGGAGGTCGCCCCACCGACGCTCCCGCCACATGCGCTTCCACGAGGGCCGGTCCCAGACCACCACCTCGTCGAGCTCCGGGTGGAAGCGGACGACGTCGCTGGCCGCCGGCTCCACCACCCAGGTGATCCGCGCCTCGGGCCACGTGCGGCGCAGCGCCCGCACGATCGGCGTCGCGAACATGACGTCGCCCCGCGCGCTCAGGCGCACGACCAGGACCGAGCGCACGTCGGCGGGCAGACGGGGCGGGCGCGAGGCCCGTCCCCCGGGGCGATGTGGGGACACGGCGCGGCGTGGACGCGTTCGGTGGGGCGGGGCAATCGGGAGCGAAGATTGTAACATCTGTGCCGTGAACCGCCCGCTCCCGCTCCCCAACGCGCTCGACGCCCTGTACTCGGCGATCCTCGTCCTCGGATCGCCGGTGCTGGCGTACCGGCTCCTGCGCACGGGAAAGTGGCGGACGGACTGGCGCGGACGCTTCGGCCACGCGGACGTGCCGCCGCCCGACGGCCGTCCCACCGTTCTCCTGCACGGCGTGAGCGTGGGCGAGGTGCAGGCGGCGGCGCCCCTCGTCGAGCGGCTGGCCGGTCCGGGCGGCGGGACGCCGTGCCGGGTGGTCGTCAGCGCCACGACCAACACCGGCTTCGCGCGGGCCCGGGCGCTCTACGGGGAGCGGCACGCGGTGGTGCGTCACCCGCTCGACTTCTCCCGGTCCGTGCACCGATTCCTCGACGCGGTGCAGCCCGACGTCGTGGCGCTGATGGAGCTCGAGGTTTGGCCGAACTTCACCCGCGCCTGCCAGCGCCGGGGCGTTCCGCTCGTCGTCGTGAACGGCCGGCTGAGCGAGGCGAGCTTCGCCGGGTACCGGCGGGCGCGGCCCTTCGTGTCCCCGTTGTTTTTTCTGCTCGCACCCCTCCGACCCCGGTCGGCACTCTTCCCCAACCCCTCCCTCTCC
>CALJLC010000481.1 GCA_937982605.1 uncultured Gemmatimonadales bacterium
GCGCCCGTCGCGGCAGCCGACCCTCGTCCTCGCGGAACTGGAAGACCGCCGTGCGAACGGCGGCCATGTCGGTCATCACCTTCCGGGCCTCCGCGCGCGCGATGGAGTTCCGGAACGCGGGCATCGCGATCGCGGCGAGGATCCCGATCACCACCATCGTGGTCAGGAGCTCGACCAGCGAGAAGCCGGCCCTGGGGTCCACCCCACGGCGCCTCACGATTCCTCCCCCGCGCCTTCCGGCCCCGTCGCGTGGACGGCCACCCATTCGGTGACCGGGATGGAGCCGTCGTAGCGGACGGTCGCACCGTCTCCCGTTCCGGTGATCTCGAAGCCCTCGCCCCGGCGCCGGTAGGTCACGTCGTCGTCCGCCACGAGCGCGGCCATCTCCTCCTCGGTGGGAAGCCGGCCCTCCTCGGCGCGGAAGTCCTCCACCTCGTCGGCCACGTCGGCCACCAGCCACGCCAGGTTGACGCGCTCGACCGGGACCGGCGCGGGCTCCAGCGGGCGTGTCCACACGAAGCCGTTCCAGGCGATCACCGCCACGAGCGCCACGACGGTCGCCGCGATGCGCGGTCCCTCCGCCTTGGGCTTCTGCCGCTCCGCGGCGGCCTGCGCCGCCGCGCCCCGCTGCTCGACGTGGGCCGAGGCCTCCGCCACGGCGGACTCCCAGCCCTCGATCGACGTCTCGTCCTTGTGCGCGTCCTGGCTCATGCGACCTCCGCCCGAGCTGCACGATCGAGCCACTTCACCACGGAGGCGCGCAGCTCGTCCACGGTGAGCGGCTTCGACAGGAAGTCGTCCATGCCCACGGCAAGGCAGCGCTCCCGGTCGCTCTCGCGCGCGCTCGCGGTCAACGCCACGATGGGCACGCGCCGGCCGGAGCCCAGCTCCCGCTCCCGGATCGACACGGTGGCGTCGAAGCCGTCCATGACGGGCATCTGACAGTCCATGAGGATCAGGTCGAAGCTCTCGTTCTCCACGATGTCGAGGGCGGCCTGGCCGTTCTCGGCGACCTCGGCCTCGACGCCCATCTTCTCGAGCAGCCGGATGGCGATCGTGCGGTTGACGCGGTTGTCCTCGACCAGGAGGACCCGCCCGCTCGCCAGGACCTCCTCTTCGGCGCGGCCGCTCGCCGTGCGGGGCTCCTCCTCGGCGACCACGCCGAGCTTGCGGAGCGACTCGACCCAGCGGCGCTCGAGGAGGGGCTTGGCGAGGTCGAAGGCGAAGCCGGAGGAACCGTCGTTGCGGTCGGCGAGATGCCCCGCGGTCAGTCGGACGACCGGTGGAGCGGCATCGACCGCCCCGGCGCCGACGGACCCGGCGTAGCTGCGGCACGGGTCGTCCCCGTACGCGTGGTCCACGAGCACGGCCGAGTACCGGCCGCCCTCCTGGAGCCGCGTGATGACCGCGTGGCGGGCTTCCTCGAGCTCCGCGAAGCACTCGACCGACGCGCCGAAAGCGGCGAGCTGCTCCCGGACCAGCGCGCGCACGAGCGGGGAGGGCGAGGCGATCACGAAGGTCGAGCCGGCCGGCACCCGCACGTCCGCGTGCCCCCCGTCGGGATCGGGCTCGAGGGCGAGCGACGCCGAGAAGGTCGACCCTTCGCCCTCCGTGCTCGTGACGGACACGCCTCCGCCCATCAGGCCGGAGAGCTCCCGGCAGATCGCCAGCCCCAGCCCGGTTCCCCCGTGCTTGCGCGTGGTGGACAGATCCGCCTGTTCGAACTTCTCGAAGATCCGCTCGACCGCCTGCGCGGGGATGCCGATCCCGGTGTCCTCGACGGAGATGCGGACGACGCCCGGAGACTGCTCGTCCACCGTGATCAGCACGTGACCCTCCGCGGTGAACTTCACCGCGTTGCCCGCGAGGTTGGTCACGATCTGGCGGATCCGGTTGGGGTCGCCGAGGAAGTGACGGGGCGTTCCCGGCGCGAATCGGATCCCCAGCTCGATCCCCTTGGAGATGGCCTGGGGCGCGAGGAGCTCCCCCACGTCGTCGACGACGAGCCGGAGGTCGAACGGCACCCGTTCGAGCGTGAGCGAGCCCGCCTCGATCTTGGAGAAGTCGAGGAGGTCGTTCACCAGCATGAGCAGCGCCTGCGCCGATCGCTCGGTGGCCTCGGCGAACTCCCGCTGCTCCGAGGTGAGGTCGGTCTCGAGGAGCAGTCCGGTCATCCCCAGCACGCCGTTGATCGGGGTGCGGATCTCGTGGCTCATGTTGGCGAGGAACTCGCCCTTCGCCCGCCTCGCCGCGACCGCCTGCTCCGCGGGGGCCCGAACCTCGCGGGTGCCCTCCCGCACCGTGCGCTCGGGGTTCTGGTTGTGCCGTGCGAGCTCCCGGTACAGCTCGCCGCTCTCGAGCACTCCCGCGCAGCTCTGCATCAGGATCGAGAGGACCATCTGCCCCATCTCGGGGATGAACGGTCGTTCCTGATCCAGACCGGCCAGGAACATCCCCGAGATCTTCGACGGGGTCGCGAGCACGTGCATGAGCACGGAGGCGCCCATGTGCCGCCCGGGCACCAGCACCGGTCGGTCCTGGTACAGCGCCCAGCCGAAGGTGCCCTCGGAGATCTGCCAGTCGATCTCGGCCTGGACCCGCTCGCGCTCGGCTTCCGGCTCGACGAGGGAGAGGTCGAAGCCCAGCCCGTCCTCGTCGAGGAAGGCGATGCCCATCGAGCCGAAGTCGGCCACCCGGAGGAGCGCCTGCCGGGCGGCGCGGAACACCGACTCGGGCGTCGCCCCCGACGCCTGCTCGGCGTGGAAGGCCGTGCCGAGCGACGCGACCGCCTCGAGCGACTCACGGAGCCAGAGCTGGTGCGCGTCCGCCTCGGAGGGCCGCGGGACGGTCGCCTGCCTCAGCCGCTCCGCATCGATGCGCATCAGTCCTCCAGCGCGAGGCCCAGGAGCTGCACCGAAGCCGCGTACTGCCGCTCCACCTCTTCGACGGCGAAGGCGACCGACGTCGCCTCGAGCCCGAGCCTGGTCCAGGCCCCCGCGGAGACCGGCGGCACGAAGCGCTCGCCGCTCGAGCCCAGCTCGAGCGCGGTGGCGAGGATGTCCGCCACGTGCATGGTGGCGGCCTCGACGGGGAAGCGCTCCGCCTTCGTCGGCATGTGATGGTATGCAAGCGACTCGACGAGCGCTTCCGGCATCGACCAGTGCTTCATGAGCATCCCACCCACGCGGGCGTGGTCGAAGCCCATGAGCTCCCGCTCCGCGTCGTACAGCAGCGACTCCTTCTCGGCGGCGTGGTCGAGGATCTCCCGGACCGCGTCCGGGGCGCGGAGCAGCAGCACGAGGCGGCCCACGTCGTGGAGGATGCCCGCCACGAAGAAGCGCTCCACGTTCGATTCGTTCCGGAGTCCGGCGATGACGCGCGCGCAGACACCACACGCCAGGCTGTGCTTCCAGAAGCCCTCGACGTCGATCACCCCGGCGGGCACCCCCTTGAAGAGGTCCGTCACCGAAGTGGCCAGGGCGAGGTCGCGCACCTGGGAGGTACCCACCACGCTCACCGCCTGGGAGACGGTCTCGACCGGGCGCGGGAAGGCGAAGAACGCGCTGTTGACCAGCTTCAGGAGCCGCGCGGTGAGCGCGGTGTCCTGCTTGATCACGTTGGCGATGTCTCCGGCGCCCCCGCGCGGGTGATTGATCACCTCCATGAGACGCCGGTAGACGAGGGGCGGCGACGCCAGATCCGACGACTGCTCGATGAGCTCGCGAGGCCGCAGCTCCTTGGCGGCGATCACGGAGCGCCCCCGTCTCCCTGCGCCGTCTGCAGTTGGGCGGCCTTGCGGCCCGTGCACACGTCGGCCAGCGCGGCCGCGAGCGGGTGATCGCGGTTCACCTTCGAGAAGAGGCGGGAGATCTCGGCCTCCGCCGCCTCCCTGGCCCACGGCTCGATCTCGCAGACGTCGGCACCGCCGAGGTCGTCGCCCTCGACCTCGATGTGCGTGACCCCCCACGCCGGCAGCGCGCCCAGATGCTTCTCCGAGAGCTCCTTGCCCGAAGGGATGAGGAGTCGACCACGTCGGTCGAGGACGTCGGAGACCAGGACCATGCCGGCCTGTGCCTGTCCCACGTCGATGGTTGCCAAAGCTGAGCCTCGCTTCCGGGGGGGGAACGGCGGAGCTACGCCACCTGTCCGGAGTATCGGCAGGCGGCTACAGGCCTTGAGCCGGCGCGACCGAATCCGGCGGAGAAGCTGCGAGCGAATCCGCAGAGGGAGCGGAGAGCGAGTCCATCGGCGGAAGCCGGGAGGCGTCACCCTCGAGCTGCAGCTGAAGCGCCACCTTCCGGATCTCGTCCCGGGAGAAGAAGACCTCCACCCGACGGTTCCGCGCGCGCCCCTCGGCGGTCTCGTTGTCGGCGACGGGACGGAACTCTCCGAAGGACTGGACCCGCACCGTCTCGGGATCCTGCCCGCTCGGGACCATGAGGCGTGCCACCCCCGCGGCACGCGCCGCCGAGAGCTCCCAGTTGGAGGGGAACGCCCGGGTCGAGATCGGCCGCGAGTCGGCGTGCCCCGAGACGATGGTGGGGACGCCGAGCTCGGCCGTGACGCCCGCGAGCGCGACGATCAGCTCGTGGCTCTTCGAGAGGAGCCGCGCCTGCCCGCTCGGGAAGAGCGCGGCGTCGCGAATGCGCAGGTAGACGCCCTCCTCCTCGGTCACGATCTCCACGGCGCTCGCCTCTAGACCCGACGCGTCGATGAGCGCCTGCAGCCGCTCCTCGATCATCTTCATGTACGCCTCGGCGAAGACGTCGATGTAGTCGTCGTCCTCGCCCTCCGCGTCCACCAGGGCGTCGGTCGCGCCCTCGGTGAGGCCCGGATTCGAGAGCTCGAGGTCGGGATCGACCTCGTCGGGCATCAGCCCCATCGGGTTCTCGGTGGGCACGCTGGCGGTCGAGCCCATCGCCTCGCGCAGCGACTCCGAGGCCAGAAGGAATCGGTCGACCTTCACCTCCGACATCGAGTACATCAGGATGAAGAAGGTGAGCAGGAGGCTCATCATGTCGGCGAAGGTGACGATCCACGTCGGAGCGCCTTCCTCCTCCGCACCCCCGGAACCGGAATCGGGTGGCGGCGGGCCCCATTCCTCCTCGGGGTTCTCGCTCACCGCGCGGCCTCGGCGCGGCGCACGTCAGGCCGCCTGGAGAACGGCCTCGGCCTTGTTCTCCTGCTGGTTCATGAAGGCGCTGAGCTTCTCCTTCAGGATCTGGACGGTGTCCCCGCGGATCATCGAGGCGAGGCCGACGATCGCCAGCTCGATCTGCACCACCTCGATGTGGATGCGTCGGTCTAGCTTCGCCACCATCGGGATGAAGATCAGGTTGGCCAGGACCGCGCCGTAGAAGGTCGTGAGCAGCGCGACCGCCATGGCCGGTCCGATCGCGTCGGGATCGCTCAGGTCGGCGAGCATCTGCACCAGACCGATGAGCGTTCCGACCATCCCGAAGGCCGGCGCGTACTTGCCCATCTCGTTGAAGATCTTCTGGCCGACGCGGTGGTGCTCCTCCATGTACTTCCGCTCGGTCGCCAGGATCTCGTTGACCGTCTGCGCGTTGGCGCCGTCGGCGATGAGCATCAGGCCCTTGGTGAGCGCCTTGGTCGGCGCATTCTCCGCGATGCCCTCGAGCGCGACCGGCCCGTCGCGCTTGAGCGTGCCCATGGCCTGGACGAGGAACTGCGACACCTCGAGCATCTCGTCGCCGGGGTCCTTGAAGACCCGACGCGAGACCGGGAACATGAGCTTCAGCTCATCAGTGGGAAACGCGATGCTGGTGGCGGCGAAGGTCCCGCCGGCCACGATGAGCATGCCCTGCACGTTGATGAAGGTGCCGAGGCTGCCTCCCAGCAGGATCGCCGCCAGCACCAGCCCGATGCCAGCGACGACACCGAAGATCGAGGCCTTATCCACGTGGCGGTTGCCCGACGAAGGCGGTTCAGAACTCTGTGTCGGGCTCCGAGGAGCCCTCCAGGGCGCGAATGGCCCAGTCGAGCCTGACCCCCTCCGCCTCCGCCGGGGCAACTACGCCACGAGGGTCGAGACGTCGCACGAGCCGATCGGCCCGGCGCGCGTTGTCCCTGCAACGGTCCAGCAGCTCCCGCGTGATCACCGGAGCGTCCTCGTCGGGGTGGGGAACCGGTCCCGGCTGACGCTGACCGCCCCCTCCGTCGGCGAACATGATCATAGATCGTCCGATTCGAGGAGACGCTCGGCGAGCGCTTCGACGATCTCGGGACGATCGTAGAACCCGCTCTCGAGTCGCTCCGCGATCTCGGCGAGCCGGGCCGCGCCCGATGGAATGCCGTCGACTCCGCCCTGCTCGGCGAGCGCGCGGGCCTCGTCGGAGATTTCGACCTGGTCCGTGCGGGCCGCGGCCTCGTCGGTGCGTGCGGATGCCTCGCGGTCGAGCGCCTCGCGCGCCGCTTCCGCGGCACGGGCACCGACTTCGAGGGATCTCGTGGGATCTATTGCCATCTGGGTACGCCTCCTGAAGGGAGAGTATCGGCCGACCGCCGGGGTACTTTAGCCCGACCCGAGCCTCGGCCGCCCTCTCCGCGAAGCTCCGTCACAGGTACCCGTCGAGCGACCCGCCCCGGCTGCTCCGGTTCGATCCCGGGAGGAGGCGCTGACGACGCCGCTCCATGTCGCGCAGCTCCTCCAGGATCTTCCCGCGAACGCGCAGCATCCGTTCCGTGAGCTTCCGGCTGTCTTCGAGCATCCTGCGGTACTCATCCCTCTCCGCCGCGGTCCTCGGCTCCGGCGGACGATCTTCGTCGTCCCCTCCGATCAGATGCACGAGGTCGTGGTAGCGCTCTTCGTCGAGCGCGCTCATCTGGGCCTGGATCCGCTTGCGACGCCGCTCCAGCCAGCTCTCGAAGGCCGGGTGCGGCCCGCCGACGGGCTGAACGAGCATGGGTTACCTCCCTGGGGGTGGAGGCGATGACGTGGCCGCCGCCGCGTCCGTCGCGACGGAGGTCCACGCCTGGAGGAGGGAATCGACGTAGCCCCCGACCTCGTCGAGGGCCGCCGCGTCCAGATTCCGGCTCGCCTCCCCGACACGGGAGATCATGTAGCTGTACAGCGCGGCCAGCCGCTGGCTGATCTCGCCGCCCTGAGCGTGGTCGAGGGACGCCATGAGCTCGAAGAGCACGTCCGTGGCTCGCTGGATCCGACGCGACTTCCGTTCGATGTCGTTCGAACGGATGGCGATCGCGGCCCCGCGCAGATCGGCGAGGAGCCGCTCGTACAGCATCATGACCAGGTCCGTCGGGGGACTGCTCAGGACCCGCGACTGGCGATAGGCGGCCGCCGCCGGGTCCCTCCCGCCGCCGTCGTATCCGCCGTACCCGCTCACGACCCGGACCCGAACTGCGGCAGGCTGCTGATCTGCGCCTGGATCCATTCCTGCTGGCTCTGTGCCCGCGCGATCGCCTGCTCGAGCGCCACGAACTGCCGGAGGAGGTCCTGACGGCGCTCTTCGAGGCGCGCCTCGCGGTCGAAGAGACGGTCCTCCACGCGGTCGATGTTCTGGTCGAGGCGCTTGACGATCTCGTCGATCGAGCCCGCCTCGGTTCCCAGCAGGAGATCCGACAGATCTTCGATGGACGAGACGATGCCCCGGCCGTAGGAGACCTCGCCGAGCACTCCCGTCTGGGTGCCGGTTACGGCCACGGCGAGCCCGGCGGCCGCGGTGCCGACGTCCGCGGTGAGGACGTTGCCGCTGCCCGTTGCGGCCTCACCGCCGATCGTCCCGGCCACGTCGGCCCCGGAATACGAGCCCGCGGCGAGACCCAGGCTCGCTGCTCCGCTGGATCCTCCGGCCGTGAAGGCCACGGAGAACGAGCCGTCCGCCCCGTACGAGGAGGCCCGGATGCGGAGCTCGCCGCCGGCGTCCTCGGCCAGGAGCCCCGCGTCGTCCCGCCCCGTCGTCGTCACCTGCATCTGGCCGAACGGGGCGGCGTTGCCCGGAACGTCGGAGCCGACCGCGACGGAGAGCTGCGACGCCCCCGCGTTCTGATCCGTCACGACCAGCTGCCCGTTCACGATCGATGCCGACACGCCGGAGCCGAACGCCGACTGGAGCGCGGCACGCAGGTCCCCGAGGGTCTGCGTGGCGGGGTCGGTGATCGCGAAGGTCGACACGATGGCGTCGCCGTCCGGATCCGTTCCGGAGAAGGTCACCTCGGTGCCGGCGACGTAGCCGGAGGACTGCCCCGCACCGTGATAGAGGTCGGCGAGCGCCGTGGCGTCGGTCGCGAGGACGGTCGCAACGGCGTCGGCGTACATCGTCCGCTCGGAGGTGACCTCCTGCGCGACCTCCTGATCGAACTCGGTGTTGAGCGCGTCGATGATCTGACCGAGCGTCATCCCGTTCGAGAGCGCGACCTGGTACTCGGCGCTCGACGCGAGGTCGGTGACGGTGAGGAAGTCGGGGGTGCCGTCGTCGACATACGTGCCCCCGAAGCCGGCCGACGTCACCTCGGCGCGGACCGCGGCCTGGGTGATCGAGACCTCGTAGCTCCCCGGCGTCGTGCCCGAGCCGGCCCCGACGTACGTCAGCGCGGCGGCGGTGGTCGAGCCGAAGGAGCCGAAGGCCCGGCGCACCGCCTCCGGGTCTTCCTGGAGGGCCGTGGTCAGCTTCGAGACGTCGAGGTCGAAGGTGCCGTCCCGGTTGATCTCGATGCCGATGTCCGCCATGCGGAGCGACTCACCGTTTCCGACGGTCACGGTCGACTGCATGGCGAAGTTGATCCGGTCGCGGATCCCGCGCAGGATCGCGTCGCCGGCGAGCGGCGGGCGCGCTTCTCCGATC
>CALJLC010000482.1 GCA_937982605.1 uncultured Gemmatimonadales bacterium
CCGCAGGCGATACAGGCCACCCATGCCCCCCGCCGACATGGACGCCGCCGCGTCGTGGGACGACTGTCGTGAGCCCGACACCGCGCCCTCGTTCAGCGTCTCCAGCGCCGTGAAGCTCTCGACCCGGTACCAGTCTTCGTAGGCGTCTCGACCGGGCTCGAGCCAGGGCAGGTCCGCGACCGCCATACAGAAGGAGCTAAGGAACCCGCTCGGCGGGGCGGCCTGCAGCGCGGCGTGAAACGACCGTTGGCGGGCCTCGTAGGCCGCGCGCCCCGCGCTCGGCCTCGGCCAATGCCAAAACACGTAGGCGAGAACACCCGACATGCGACTCCTCCTGTTCGCAGGGTCTATGGTTTTACTATAGCATAATTCGACCGCTTCTCCAACGGGACACACAGCCGCAGGAAGCCGCGAGACGGGACTGACGTTTCGCGAGTGGCGCCGTCCTCGGGGAGGAACCCACGCTCCCGACCGAGCGGATCCGTGCACGCACCACGTACTGCACGTCGGCGTCGTCCGTCACGACGGCCCACACCGCATCGCCGCGCGAGATCGGCGGGATCCAGGCGTCGACCCGAAAGGGCAGCTCGAGCGTCCCGGCGTGCCGACCGTCCGGCTCGAAGATGTCGTAGATCGTCGACCCGGAGCCCGGGTCGGAGGTGCGCACCCAGAGGCGGCCCCGTTCATCCAGCGAGAGACCGTACGCGGGCGGCTTGTGCGCGGGGATCTTCGAGGGGTCCAGAGTGGGAGGCGTGGCCACCCTCCCCTCGAGCCGGGTGTAGACCTCGGCCATGGCAGAGTCCCGTTCGCTCGAGGTGACCGGCTGCGTGGGTCGCTCGACGACGATCACCAGGGAGGTGTCTCCGGGCGGCGTCCACCGGGAGACCTCGAGTCGGGTCAGGCCCTCGGCGGTGGTCCAGAGCTCTCCCGTCGGGGCCACCGCCTGGCGGGGCACCGCGTAGAACGGCACCTGCAGATAGAGCGTGCCGCGCCCGACCGGCACCTGCCACTGGGCCGGGCGGTCCTCGGTCTCCCGGATGCTGCTCGTGTACTCCTCGTACGGTACCGAGTCGAGCTGCTGCATCGCGGGATCGTAGAAGCGCAGCATGTTCCAGTAGCGACCCTCGCCGTACTGGCCCGACGACACCACCACAGTCCTCCCCGTCGAGTCGATCGCGGCGTCCCAGGGCCCGCGGCCTCCGTAGCTGAAGAGCTGGAGCGGGAACGAAGTGACGAACCCCGGGTCGGGGTGGAAGACGGAGAGCCGCGCGTTCTGCCGCTCGGCGACCCGGAGCAGGCCGTCGTGATCCAGGAAGACGCCCTGCATCCCGGAGAGCTCTCCGGGCCCCTGGCCGGCCCCGCCGAAGGTCCGCAGGTGGCGTCCCTCGGCATCGAAGAGCCGCACTTCCTCGGCCTGCGCGTCGCCCCCGGCGAAGCGGCCGTCGTCGAGCACGGCGATCGAGCGGATCAGGCCGAACGACTGCGGCCCTTCCCCGGCCACCGTGCCGACGCGGAGCTCCTCGTCCGCGCGAAGCGTCGGGGCGACGTCGGATCCCGTCGTGTGCGTCACCCGGATCACGCCGCCGACGGTATCGACGTCGGTCGTCCATGCGACGGAGCCGCTCCCGTCCGCGCAGGCGGCACCGAGGACGGGCGCGAGGCTGGCGGCGACCGCCGCCCTCCACCCGGCGGTGGGTCGCGCGCGACGGCGCTTCATCGGATCGACCTCATCGGAGCGTCGTGCC
>CALJLC010000483.1 GCA_937982605.1 uncultured Gemmatimonadales bacterium
GCTGGGTGAGGCCTCCTTCGCGGACCTCGCGCTCCTCGACCTGGGGGACTGGCTCGGCGCGGAGGGCCCGGTCTTCCGCACGCGCACCGGCGAGGTCACCCTCCAGGTGGAGGCGTGGACGCTCCTGACGAAGTCGCTCCGGCCGCTGCCGTTCGGCAAGGTCGAGACCGACGCGGAGACCGGCGAGCGGGTGGTGCACTCGGGCTTTCAGGAGCAGGAGGCACGCTATCGGCAGCGGTATGCGGACCTGGCGGTGAACCCCGAAGTGCGCGACGTCTTCCGCACGCGCAGCCGGGTGATCAGCGCGCTTCGCCGCTTCCTCGACCAGGAGGGCTTCCTGGAGGTCGAGACGCCGGTCCTTCAGCCGCTGTACGGGGGCGCCTCGGCGCGTCCGTTCGTGACGAAGCACAACGCGCTGGACCAGACGATGTATCTGCGCATCGCAGACGAGCTCTACCTCAAGCGGCTCATCGTCGGCGGGCTCGACCGGGTGTACGAGATCTCGAAGGACTTCCGCAACGAAGGCCTGTCCCCGGTGCACAACCCCGAGTTCACGATGCTCGAGTGGTACCAGGCCTTCTCCGACTACGAGGACCAGATGGACCTCGTGGAGCGGATGGTCCTGTACGTGCTCGACGAAGTCGTGGGCTCGCGCACGCTCCGCGTCGGCGACCACGAGATCGCGGTCGAGGCGCCCTTCCGGCGGCTGCCGCTCCTCGACGGACTGTCCGAGGCGCTCGGAGCGGACGTCCACGAGATGGACGAGACCGAGCTGAGGGCACGCGCGAAGAAGCTGCACGTACCGGATCTGGAGGGTGCGGGCCGCGGCAAGCTCATCGACAAGCTCTTCGGGGAGCTCGTCGAGCCCGACCTGATCCAGCCCACCTTCGTCATCGACCACCCCAAGGAGCTCAGCCCGCTCGCCAAGCAGAACCGCCGGGACGCGCGCCTGACGGAGCGCTTCGAGCTCTACATCGGGGCCGCGGAGGTCTTCAACGCCTTCTCCGAGCTCAACGACCCGATCGATCAGCGACAGCGCTTCGAGGCGCAGGTCGCGCTGCGGGCCGGAGGCGACGACGAGGCGCAGCCGATCGACGAGGACTACATCCGCGCCCTGGAGTACGGCATGCCCCCCACGGGCGGCGTGGGCATGGGCGTCGATCGCTTCGTCATGATGCTCACCGGGCAGACGAGCATCCGCGACGTGATTCTCTTCCCGATCCTGCGCAACGAGGAGTAGCCCGGTGGGGGATCGCCTGAACTGGTTCATCGCGCGGCACTACCTCAAGGCCGGACGGGGACGGGCGCTTCTCTCCCTCATCACCTGGATCGCGCTGGGCGGGATCATCCTCGGCGTCGCCGCGCTCATCATCGTCATCTCGGTGATGAGCGGGATGCAGACCGAGCTGCGTTCGAAGATCCTCGAGTCCAACCCGCACCTCTACGTGCTGGAGGAGAACCGGCGACTCCTCCTGGAGGACTACGCGGACGTCATCGACTCGCTGATGGTGATCGACGGCGTGGCGACCGCCGCCCCCTTCGCCATGTCGGCGGTGACGCTGGTGCTCGATCAGGGTGAGTACGGCCAGTCCGGTTACCTCCTCGGCGTCGACTTCGACACGACGCGGGCCCCGGCCACAGAGATGGAGCGGCAGATCATCGAGGGCGTGCTCGACCTCACGCCGCCCGCATCGGGCCTTCCTCCGCTGCTCATGGGGAGCGTCCTCGCCGATCGCATGGGTGTCTTCACCGGCGACACCATGATCGTGATGTCGATGGAGAACCTGGGGCTGAACTCACTGGGCATGCCCCAGCCCACCGTCCGCGCGTTCGAGGTCACCGGGACGTTCCGTACCGGGATGTACGATTACGACCTCACGAACATGTACGCCCGCCTCGAGGACGCGCAGGAGCTCCTGGGTCTCGAAGCCCAGGACGCGAGCGGAATCGGCGTGCGCACCGTCGACGCGGACCGGGCCGAGGAGGTGGCCGCGGTCGTGGGCGAGCGGCTCGGCTACCCCTATCGGGTCAACTCCTGGATCGAGCGCAACCGCGCGCTCTTCAGCGCGCTGCAACTCGAGAAGATCGCGCTCGGGGTGATCGTCTTCCTGATCGTGGTCGTGGCCGCCTTCAACATCGTCAGCACGCTGGTGATGGTGGTGGCCGACCGGACGAAGGAGATCGGGATCCTGCGCACGATGGGGATGACGCAGAAGGCCATCCAGAGCGTCTTCGTCATCCAGGGCGTCTGGATCGGAGTGATCGGCACGACCCTCGGAGCGGCGCTCGGGATCGGCGTGTCGTGGGCGCTCGACACCTTCCGGCTCATCCGCATTCCCGGAGACGTCTACTTCGTCGACTACCTCCCGGCGCGGATGGACCCGATCGACATCGGCCTCATCGTCGTCTCGAGCGTGCTGGTTTCGTTCGTGGCGACGATCTACCCGTCCCGGCAGGCGTCGCGCCTGGAGCCGGTCGACGCGATCCGCCATGAGTAGGCCGCTCGAGGCCCGCGGCCTCACCAAGGTCTTCGCCGGCGGGGACGGGAGCGAGCTGCGCATCCTGGACGGCGTGGACTTCACGCTCGAGCTGGGGGAAGCCGTGGCCGTGACCGGCGCGAGCGGCGCGGGCAAGTCGACGCTCCTGCACCTCCTCGGCGCCCTGGACCGACCCACGCGCGGCGACGTGCTGGTCGAAGGCCGGCCGGTCGCCGGGCTGGCCGACGAGGAGCTGGCCCGGGTCCGGAACCGTCGGGTGGGCTTCGTCTTCCAGTTCCACCACCTGCTGCGCGAGTTCACCGCGCTCGAGAACGTCATGATGCCGGCGCTGGTGGGGCGGGCCTCCTTCGCGGATGCCGAGGCGCGCGCCCGCTCGCTCCTCGACGACGTGGGCCTCTCCGGGCGGCTCACGCACAAGCCGAGGCAGCTCTCCGGGGGGGAGCAGCAGAGCGTGGCCGTGGCGCGCGCGCTCGTGAA
>CALJLC010000484.1 GCA_937982605.1 uncultured Gemmatimonadales bacterium
GTTCGAAGGGCCCGACAATGTTCCGAGGGTCGGGAGAGGGCGCCAGTGCGCCCGGGCCCTTCCTACCCGGCGCGCGCGTGCCACGCTTCGAGCACCTCGCGCTCCCGTGCGGCGGAGAGCCCGGAGCGGAACGCCTGCCTCCGCTCGAGCGGTCGCGAGTTGTGGTACTCGAGCGTTGCGGAGGCGGTGTCCGCGAGGGACCGGAACGTCAGCCCCGCCTCGACCTCCGGGGTGAGATCGAAGCGCGCGAAGCCTTCGTTTCCGTCCACGGGCGGCCGCCACACCGGCATCTCGGCGTACGGTCGCACGTCGTAGCGCGCGAGGAACTCCCGGGGCACCCAGGTGAAGCTGGCTTCGGTCGTGGTGACCGCGCGAATCCCGTACAGGAGCTCGGCCATGGGCCGGGGCGTGCGCGGGCCCACGCAGTTGAACTCGCCCATGGTGGCGTCCTCGGCGAGCTTCACGGTGAAGTCGGTGAAGTCCCGCACGTCGATGATCTGGACCGGGTCCGAGCCGTCTCCCGGCGCGAGGACCTCTCCGCCCCGGTCGATGCGCATCGGCCAGTAGGTGAAGCGGTCGGTCTCGTCTCCGGGACCGATGATGAGCCCGGGACGGAGGATCGTCGTGCGGCCGGGCAGGATGCGCTGCGCGATCCGCTCCATCTCCGCCTTGCCGAGGCCGTACGGGAGCCGCTCCTGGCTGCGCGGGACCCCGGCGGTCTCGTACGTCCAGGTCGGGGCGTCGGACGTCATCGGCACCCGGCTGACGTCGGCGTACGCCGAGCGCGAGGAGACGAACATGTACTGGTCGACCGAGTCCCTCAGCTCCTCGGCCGCCAGCTCGATCCACCGCGTGTTGTTCGTGGCGTTGTCGATGACGACGTCCCAGCGGCGGCCGCGAAGTCCCTCGTAGTCTCCGTTCCGGTCGCCCTCGATCGTCTCGAGGTACGGAAACAGCGCGCTGCCGGAGCCGCGGTTGAAGAGCGTCACGTTGTGTCCGCGCTCGAGCGCGGAGTGCACCTGGAACGGTCCGATGAAGCCGGTGCCGCCGAGGATCAGGATCTCGAGCCGGCGCGGCGGGGCCTCCTGACGCCGGATGCTCGTGCCGCGCGACTCGTCGGGTCGCGACCCGGAGGCCGCGGCCGGAGTGGCGCCGAGCCCCACGCCGAGCGCACCGGCGGTGGAGAGCTGGAGGAACTCCTTTCGGGACGTGCTCATCGGGGTGACTCCTCGGGTGGCTTCAGTCGACCACGTGGCGTGGCAGGGATGGGTTGAGATGCATGAAACGGTCGTAGACCGATGACGACGAGGCCCGGGCGACCTCGTTGGGGTGCACGTCGGAGGACCCCCGACCGACGAGCGTCGCCACGTCCCCCACCGCCACCGTGGGCTCGGGACCCAGCTCGACGATGACGTGGCTCGCGCTCACCGCGCCGATCACAGGATAGGTCGCGCCACCGATCTCGACGCGCGCGCCGTCCACCGCGCCGCGGGGATAGCCGTCGGCGTGTCCAGCCGGAAGCGTGGCGACCCACACGGGGCCGTCCGCAACATATGCGCGACCATAGCTGACGCTGTCCCCGGCTCGGAGCCGGGCCACGCGCACGACGCGGCACTTGAGCGATACCGCCGGCTCGAGCGGGGCGATGGCGCGCTCTTCGTCCGCGCGGCTCGGATAGCCGCCGAAGAGGGCGATGCCCGGTCGGACGATGTCGAGGTGCGCCTCCGGCAGGTGGTAGACGCCGTTGGAGGAGGCGGCGTGCAGGCGGCCGAGCGGGATTCCGGCGGACGCGGCGTCGGACGATACCCCCTGGAAGCGCGTCAGCTGCTCACGGTCGAAGTCCGTCTCCTCGGTGAAGCCCATGAACGCCCCGTCGATGCGGAACGCGCCGCTGTCGCGGAGCGTCCGGAGCCAGGGAAGCGCCCGATGGTAGGCGATGCCCATGCGGCTCATGCCCGTGTCGAGGTAGACGTGCCCGGCAACCGTCGCCCCGGGTACGAGGGCGGGGAGCCGGCGGGCGTCGTCGTCAAGGTAGAGCGAAAGGTGCACCCCGCGCGCCACGAGCTCCGGCACCGCCTCGTCGGGGGCCATCCCCATGAGGAGGATGTCGTGCCTGACGCCCGCGTCGCGCAGCGCGACCGCGTCCTCGGGCTTCACGACCGCGAGACCTGCGATCTCGCTGCGGGCGGCGAGCAGTCGCGCGGCCTCGAGGAGCCCCAGGCCGTACGCGTTGTTCTTGATGACGGCCAGGATCGGCCGACCGCCCGCGAGGCCGGAGACCACGTCGACGTTGTGGTCGAGCGCGGAGCGATGCACCTCCACCCACGGATCGAAGCGATCCGCGGGGACCGACTGACCCGGCGCGGCCCCGGTGGCGCGCTCGGGAGCGCGCGTCGCCTCACCGGCCGGGGGGTCGGCGTCGACGCCCAGCCCGACCGCGGCGCCTGCGGCGGCGGTGAGGCGCACGAAGTCGCGTCGCGATCGCTTCATCTCCCCAACCTCGGTCGGAGGAGGGATCGGGGCCAGTGCCCGCGGCCCGCCCTCAACCCCGCCGTCGTCCGGCGATCTGCACGCGTCGGAGGCGGGCCCAGGCGAGGCGCTGGCTGATCATCAGGACCGGGCACCGGGCCTCCTGCGCGATCCGCTGGACGATCGCGCCGAACGTCGCGCGCTTGCGTGCGGAGGGGTGCAGCCCCAGGACGAGGAGGTCCGCGCCCTCGGCGAGCTCGACGATGCGCTCGACGACGTCTCCCATGACGAGCTCCGCGTGGGCGCGCCGGCCGGCCTCGTCCGCGGCCAGCCGGCGCAGGTTCCGGATTGCGTCGTCCCGCACCGGGGCGGGCGTCGCCTCGGGGAGGACGCCGAAGAAGGTGACTTCCCGTGCCCCCGTGCGGCCGAGGTTGGCCAGCAGGCGCGCCCGGATCGGGCTCTGCTCGTGCCCTCCGCGCGAGGGCACGAGGATCGACCGCACGGCTTCCGGCCGCCAGTCCGGGGGCGCGTTGAGGATCACGACGTCCGCGTCGACCGCGGAGAGCACGCGTTCGAGCGGCCCGGTCATGAGCTCGTCGCCGAGGCGGCCGACCCCGATCAGGAGGGTCTCGCAGCTCACGGCCTCCGCCACCCGGGCGATCTCGTCGAGCGGCCGGTCGTGGATGGTGATGAGCGCTTCGGGGCGCAGGTCCACGTCGAGCGCGGTCTGGAGCGCGCGACCGAGCAGCGCCTGAGCGTCCCGGATCTCGCGCGGGACCGTGTCCGTGGCCCGCCGTCCGTCCGGGCGCGGAGGCGGCGGCACGGTGCCGTCCGCGGTCGGGTCGCCCCGGTCCGCCCCGACCGACGACGCGGGCGTCGCCCACGGGCGCTCGGCGTGACCGGGAGCGCCGGGCGTGGGCACCACCGAGAGGAGCTGCACGCGAGAGACGTGCGGGGGCGCGATCGTGCGTGCCATCGTGACCAGCATCTCCGTGCTGGCCGGATTCGCGATTGGGACGAGGACGCCGTGACGGCGGCGACGGACGCGGAGGCTCTCGGCGTCGCGTCCCTCGGACGCCGCGTCGACCGCCCGGGCGCGCGGCGCGAGCCACACCGAGTAGAGCACCGCGCCGATGCTCAGCCAGAGCGCGGCGAGCACGCCGGCGGAGGGCACGGCGACCGCCTGATACAGCCCGAGCGCCAGGCAGATCGCCCCACCCACCACCGGCACGAGCGGATACCACGGGGTCCGGAAGCCGGTCGGCGGGCCGGCGCGCCTCCGCGCCAGCCAGCCGATGGCGTGCGTGACGGCGAAGGCGACCAGGAAGATGAGGCTGGAGACGGCGCCCGCGGCCGCCACGTCGGGCACCGCGATCAGCAGGAAGGCCACCGTCACCGCCGTGAGGCCGATCGCCGCGACGGGCGGGCCCCCGCCCTCGGCCGCCTGGCCGAAGCGCGCGGGCAGCGTCCGGTCCTCCGCCATCGTGAGCGCGAAGCGGGACGCGGCGAGCAGGTTCGCCTGCAAGGCGGAGAGCATCGAGAGCAGCCCGGCGACGAGCACGAGCCAGTAGCCGGCCGCGCCCATGAAGCTCCGGGCCGCGGCGGCGACCAGGATCTCCGGGTTCCTGTCCGCGAGCGCGGTGACCGACTCGCCGGGAGAGCCGACGGCGACGATGAGGAAGAGGAGCGGGAGATAGACGGCGAGCGCGACGCCGAGCGAGGCGAACATGGCGCGCGGCACGGTTCGCTCGGGGTCCCGGACCTCGCCGGCGACCGCGGCGATCAGGTCGAAGCCCTGCAGCGCGATGAAGGTGTAGCCCATGGCCTGGGCGACACCGGACAGGCCCTCCGAGAAGAACGGCCGGAAGCGCGCTCCGAGCGTGGACGGAGAGGGTGCTTCGCCGACCAGCGCCGCGAAGCCCGCGATGAGGAGCACCGCGAAGACGACCAGCTTGCCGATCGTCGCCCACTGACCCGCCGCGGCCGCGGGCCGGCTCAGCGACCAGGCGTAGAGCCCCACGGCGACGACCGCGTACCCGACGAGCGCGAAGCGGCCGCCGAGCCATCCCGGCGGCGCGCCCCCGGCCGCGCGAACCACCTGCTCCAGAAAGGGCACGAGGAAGACCGCGAAGCCGAGCGCGTAGAGAACCGCCGCGACCACGGACGCGAACCAGACCACCCACCCGACTCCGAAGGCCGCCTCCACCGTGAGAACGCGTCGCGCGTAGGTGTAGGTGCCACCGGAGTAGGGGAAGCGCGCGGACAGCTCCGCGAAGGACGCCACCGTGAGCATGGCGACCGCGCCGTTGAGCGCGAAGGCCAGGATCGCGCTGGGGCCGGCCGTCTGGAACGCCACGCCGGCGAGGGCGAGGATGCCGCCGCCCACGATGGCACCGACGCCGATGCCGGTGGCGCCCAGGAAGCCGAGCGCGCGCGGGGGCGACGGTTCAGTCGTCATGCTGGAGGATACGACGAACGACGCCCGCCGGAACGGGGTCCGGCGGGCGTCGGTGGGGTGCGCGGCCGGCGGGCTGCGCCGGCGCCCCGGAGCGAGGCGCGCGTCAGCCGCTCTGCGCGCTCATCAGCGGGGTCTTGAGGATGTCCTCGAAGGCGTTCATGAAGCGCCCCATCTCCTCCTCGGTGCCGACGGAGACCCGCAGGTGGTCGAGCATCGGCGGGAAGTCACGCCCGACCGCCACGCCGCGCTCGCGGAAGGCCTGACGGATCGGAGCCACGCGCTGGCGCAGGTTGACCATGAAGAAGTTGGTCTCGGACGGGATCGACTCGTAACCGAGCGACGCGAGGTCCGCGCGGGTCTGCTCGCGCCACTTCCGGTTGTGCTCGAGCATGCGTCGGGAGGCCTCGACGTCTTCCATGGCGGCCACGGCGCCCCAGCGGGCGAGCGCGTTGACGCTCCCGGTGGAGTAGGCGCGCATCTCCTGGACGATGTCCGGCTTGGCGATCGCGAAGCCGATCCGCATCGCCGCCATTCCGTAGATCTTCGAGAAGGTCCGGGCGATGATGACTTTCCGGCCCTCGCGCACGTACTTGAGCGATTCCTCGTACGCCGGGTCCTCGACGAAGTGGTGGTACGCCTCGTCGATGAGGACCGGGATGTCCTCGGGGATGTTGTCGAGGAGGTACGCGATCTCGTCGGCGGTCATCGTCACGCCGGTGGGGTTGTTCGGGTTGCACACGTACACGAAGCCGACGTCGCGCGCGTTGCGGTTCGTCGCTTCGACCATCCGCTCGACGTTCTGGCGATGGTCGGCCTCGAGCGGGAGCAGGATCGTCTCCGCGTCGATGCCGGTGGCGTGGGAGTAGACCGAGCCGTACGAGGGCTCGACGCCCACCACCTTCTTGTCGTGCGCCAGGTAGGTGAGCCCGACGACGTCCAGGATCTCTCCCGAGCCGGCACCCATGAGAACGTGGTCCCGCGGCACCCCGTGCGCTTCCGCGATGCGCTCCTGGACGTTGTTGTCCGGGTATCCGTAGCGCATCGAGTACTTGAAGGCGTACGTCATCGCCTCGAGCGTCTTCTCGGACGGACCGAACGGGTTCTCGTTCGAGGAGAGGTGCGCCAGCGCGTCGTACGCGTCGACCTGCGACTGCCACGCACGCAGCATGGGAGCCCCGCCCGGCAGGCGGCGAATCCCGCGCTCGGCCGCGCGGCGCTCCCGCGCGGCCAGGACCTCCGGAGTCAGCCCCAGTGTGCCGAGGGCGGCCGCGGCGGTCGCGCCTCCCATGAAGTGCCGACGAGAGACGTTGCTGGAGCTCATGGTCCGGGTCCTCCTGTGCGCGGAAGCGACGTTCGCCGGGCGCGCGCGCCGAACCCGTGTCGGGGCTCGCGGGCGCGCCACCCGGTCAGAATCTCAGAATCCGGGTCGCGGCTCGGATGCGCAAGCGACCCGGGTCCGGGGGCGGAGGTCGAGACCACCGGCCGTCGGTGGGCTACCAGAGGATCACCTGGTAGCCCTGCTGCTGGAATACGGTGAGGGCGGTCATGGCCGAAAGGCCGAGCTGGACCCCGGGCAGGAGCTGGTCCTTGGTGATCCCCCTGGCGCCGGCGGTCTGGCCGCAGAGCACGAGCTGTCCGCCGCCGGCCAGGATCTCGGCGATGAGCTCCTTGTTCGGATTGTCGACGCCGTTGGCGGCGCGGTAGTGCTCGTCCTTCAGCAGGGCGAGCGAGGCGCTCCCGTGGACGACGCCGGCCACCCGCAGGTTCTCCCGGGGGACGCCCGCACGGGCGTGCATGTTCAGATAGCGGGCCATCGTCCCGAGGTTCTGGTTCTGGCGGGCCGGGTTCTCGGCTCCGGCGCGCAGCTCGAAGACCGCCTTCAGCTCCGTGTCCATCGGGGTCGGGAAGTCGGCGTCCGGGACGGCGTACACCGGCCCGCCGGAGTTCACGACCGGCCCGGGCGTGGCGCGCTGCTGCGCGGCGGCGGGGCCGGTGAGGACGGCGAGGCAGAGGAGTCCGGGAACGAAGGAGCGCATGGGCCAGCTCTCGTGATGGGGTGAAGTCCGGGGCGCCGGCCCCGTGGTGGGGCCGGACGCTCCCGTAAATAGACAACCCCGGCGGTCGATCCGCTGACCCGCCGCGCTCAGGTGGCCGTGGCCGGCGTGTTCCTGAGCAACGTGTAGTGCCCGAACAGCCACGCGAGGACGAACATGAAGACCGCGCCCGCCGCGAGCAGCTGGAGCTGGCGCACCGCAACCACGTCGGTGTCGGCGCGCATCGCCTCCTCGGCCCGCCCGACGAGGAGGTGCCCCGACGCGCGGCGCCCACCCGCCTCGAGCGGCTGGACCGCGAAGACCCGCTCGACGCCGTCGAGGTCGGTCCCCGTGACGAGGTAGGGGCCCGTCACGTCTCCGGTCGGCTCGGGGAAGCCGGCCGGGACCTTGGCGCCCACGGTGTCGGCGCCCGACGCCCCGCTTCCCGACGGCACCCGGACCACGACCGTGCCGGCTCGATCGACGACCGTGACGGTCAGCCCGGCGGGCACGTCCATGCGGTAGATCGAATTCGCGAGCTCGTCGAGGTCGAGGTACGCCGCCAGCACTCCGGTGACGTTGACGGTGCCGGGCTCCGTGACCGGGTGGGCCAGGCCGACGATCGGCTTGCCGGTGAGCCGCCCGATGACGAAGTCGCCGACGATGAACCGGCGGTTCGCGATCGCCGCCTGGTGGTAGTAGCGGTCTCCCACGTGCAGGCCGTCGCTGGTGTCGAGCGAGCTGCACGCCACGAAGCCGTCGGTCTCGATGAGCTGCATGGCGGTGTAGTGCGGCATGTGCTCCATCGCCTCGGCCAGCGCTTCGGTGCACCGGGGCTGGCGCGGGTTCGTGAACTCACCCATCGCGGCCAGAGAGGCGAGCAGCGACTCCGAGTCCGTCAGGATGCGGCGGTACTCCTGACCGGCCTGCCCGGCGATCATCAGGAGCTGGTCTCGATCCGACCGGAGGTCGGCCTCCGTGAGGGACCGGTTGGCGTAGGCGTACATCGCCACCGTCGGGAGGAAAGCGAGGATGACCAGGATGAAGAGGCGGGTCTGGTTCGTCATGGTGACCTCCGCGTGCGAGGTGAGAGGTCGACGTCGCCGGCCGCCCGGCGGCGTCGGGTACCGTCAGCGGTGGATCGACGAGACGCCGATGACCGGAGCGCCGGAACAGGCGCCCGACTCGAAGAAGACCCCTTCGATGCGGACTTCCTCTCCGGGCTCGAGGCCCTCGACGCTCCCGGTCAGCTCGTACTCGTAGCCGTCGCGATCGCGGAAGAGGACGCAGTCGTCGTCCCTGGACGCGACCGCTCCCACACGCCGGACCCGCCCCGCCTCGTCGGTGACGTGGAAGGGGTCGGACATCCCGATCGGGGCGAAGATCGCGTTGAAGGCGACGAAGACGATCGGGCGGTCCCAGGAGACGTTCTGGGGCACCTGGACCCGCACCGCGATCTCACCGAGGCGACCCTGCTCGGCCTCGGTGAGCGCCTCGAAGCCCTGGCCCATGGCGCCCACGCCGACGTGCACGCGGGCCTCGTACGGGAGGTTCAGCGTGCTCACGGAGACGAGCGTCCCGGCGGGGCCGCTGTGGGGGGAGATCGACTGGATGTGTCGGATCTCTTCGGGCGCGCGTGAGCCCGTATGGGCCTGGGCACGCAGCGGTTCCGGGCCGGTCCGGACCAGGGCCGTCAGGGCGACGGCGGCGGACAGCCAGCGGAGTGGAGTCGGCACGCTTCCTCCTTCCCGCAGGAACCGCGGGGGTGCCGTTGTTCCTCGAAAGCTGCAGGGCGTCAACTTGGGGCGCGGCGAGGGCCGGCACCAGTAGCGGGCCCGCCCGTGCCCGTTCGAGTGGGCCTTACCCGTGCACGTCCGAGTGGTCGGTGCCGTGCCCCTCCGAGTGGTCGTGGTCGTGCCGGCCCTGGTGGAAGACCACGTGGACCAGCGAGCCGCTCACGAACGCCTGGTAGAGGTGGGCGCCCGACTCCTCCACACCGCCCAGCAGCTCGGCGCCGAGCGCGTACCCTGCCAGCGTCCCGAGAACCATCGCTCCGACGCCGGCCGCGGCCCATCCCTGTCCGAAGCGCGGCCGGATGAGCCACCAGATGACGAGCCCCACGGGGATCCGATGCAGCGTGACCGCCAGCGCGAAGAGCGGCTCGGGTCCCGAGCCGGTGGGCGCGAAGGCACCGCCCTCCAGGACCGCGTGGAGGACGAGCCCCGAGAGCCCCACGACGAGCGCCACGTTGTCGGTGCGCTCCTCGAAGGCGTGGGAGGCCCGCTCGACCAGCGCAGGCAGGAGGAAGCCGGCTCCCAGCGCCACGATGGCGAGCACGCTGCGATCCTCCCACGCGTGTGGCAGGACCTGGAGCGCGACGAGGATCGGGACCGCCAGGTAGACGCCGCCGTCCACGAGGTGCACGGCCCGCGGGTGCGGGTGGAGCACCCGGTAGAGGACCGGGCCGGCCAGCGGCGCGGCCAGAGCGGCGATCAGCCAGCCCACGTCAGCGCCCGGCCTCGTAGGCCCGTTCGCCCGCCCGGACGCGCGGCGGGTGGCCCGCGTCGGCCCGTCCGGTCTCTCATCCGGTCCGTGGTTCCGCCGCGCCGTCTTCGCGGAGCCCGGTCAGCGGACGCCGACGACTCCGCGCAGGCGCTCCATGATGGCCGGAGAGTCGTACCCGACCCCGTGGCGGTAGACGAGGGTCACGTCGCGCATGTGCCCCTTCGCCTCGACGTCTCCCTCGATCACCACGAGGTCGGCCACCTTGCCCGCCTCGACCGTGCCGACGTCGGCGTCGATGCCCAGGATCCTGGCGCCGTTGGCCGACATGATCTGCACGACCCCGGGATGCGAGAAGCCGGCCTCCAGAAGGAGCTCGTAGTTGCGCTGATCCCCGAGCCCCGGCGGCGCCGCGCCGTAGCCCGTCGGATCGACGCCGGCGGCGAGCAGACCGCCCGCGTCGACGAAGGCCCGCTCGTACGCGAGGGCAGTGGCGTAGACCGCCGGGTCGATCGCGCCCCTTCCGGCCCGGCGCGCCTCGGCGATGCGGCGGACCTCCTCGGCGATCTCCGGCGCCAGCACCTCGTAGACGCGCTCGTCGATCGGCGGGCGTCCCGCCACCGAGATCTCGTAGACGACGAGGGTCGAGGTCATCGCGACCCCGTTGTCGATCATGTCGCGGAACGTCGCCTGAACCTCGGGGCCGTTCACGTCCAGCTCGGCGTATCCGTCCCGGAAGCCCGACGGGCATTCGTCCGGCTGCTTTCCGGGGAAGTACTCGCTGTTGGCGAAGAGGCCGTGCTCGAGGTTGTCGATCCCGAGTGCGACCGCTTCGCGGTACCCCACCGAGCAGAGGTGTGCGGTGACCTTCACGCCGTGCCGGTGCGCCTCGTCGATCGCGGCGCCGAGCTCGGCGCGCGAGATCCAGGTGTACGCCTTGAACCAGTCGACCCCCTCCTCGGCCCAGTAACGCACCACGCGCCGCGCCTGGTCCGCGTCCTCGAGCCGGGTCATCGTCGTCGACGTGCTCTGCGTTCCGGTCAGGTAGGGTCCGGTCGTGAAGATCGTCGGGCCGATCATCTCGCCGACCTCGATGGCACCCTTGAGGTTGAGCTCTGCGTACGGCTGCTGCGCGCCCGTCGTGCGGATCGTCGTCACGCCGGACGCCAGATAGAGGAGCGGCCCGGAGTAGGTGAGCTGTGCGGCACGGCCGTTGCCGCCCGTGTAGTACGAGTGGTTGTGCATCCCGACGAGCCCCGGAATGACCGTGTGCCCGGATACGTCGCGCACGGGCACCCCCGGCGGAATGCTCACGCTGCCGTCGGGACCGACCGCGGCGATGCGGTCACCCCGAATCAGGATCGTCTGGCCGGTGCGCGCCGGTGCGCCCGTCCCGTCGATCACCTTGGCACCGGTGAGCGCCACGTCGCCCCGGGTGGCGATCACCTCCGAGAAGTCCTGCCCCGAAGCCGGCCGGACCATCGCGGCGAGCAGCGCGAGCCCGGCGGCGAGGACGGCCATGACGACGAGGTGGGTCTCGGTACGGTCGCGGCGGGGCACGCGACGGCGGGCGATACGGGTCATGGACGGTTTCCTTCGACGTCGAAGACGAATTTCATCCCGGACTCCAGGTGCTCGGCGATGTGGCAGTGCACCATCCAGCGCCCCGGGTTCGAAAGCTCGAGGAGGATGTCGGTCGTCGAACCGGTCGGCAACAGCA
>CALJLC010000485.1 GCA_937982605.1 uncultured Gemmatimonadales bacterium
CGCGCTCGGTTCGCGCATCCTGGCGCGGCGCGACGCGAGGCGGCGGAAGCGCGCGGGCGCGGACGGCGCCGCCACCGCCGGCCCGGCCGGCGGCTCCCGACCGCTCTACCTGCGCTTCTATGCCGATATCGTCGGGCTGACCGTCCGTCATCCCTGGTTCGCGATCGTCGCCACGGCGATGTGCTTCGGCGGCTCCTATTACCTCTTCGACCGCTACGTGAGCACGTGGGCGATGTGGGGCGGCGGGCGCGGTCAGGACACCTACATCTCCGTGCAGATCACGCTGCCGCGCGGCTCGAACCTGGAGCGCAGCGACCAGCTCATGCGCTTCTTCGAGGAGCGCGTCGCGCAGATCCCGCAGGTCGATCGCTTCACCGCGGACATCTATCCGACCTTCGCGGCGATGCGCATCACCTTCCCGGAGGAGCTCGAGAACACGGGGATCCCGCCGGCCATCAAGGCGCAGATGGAGGCGTACAGCCACACCTTCACCGGTGCCGAGGTCCGCGTGTACGGCTTCGGGCCGTCGTTCTACGGTGGCGGCGGCTCGGCGCCGAACTACGGCATCAAGGTGCTCGGCTACAACTACGAGCGCGTGCGCGACATCGCCGAGGACATCGGCACCCGGCTGCAGCGGCTGAGCCGCATCGTCGATGTCGACACCAACGCCAACTCGGGCCGCTTCCAGCGCGACAAGGCGTGGGAGTTCGTGGCGCGGGTGGACCGGGCCCGGCTCGCGCAGTACGAGCTCTCCGTCGACGACCTCGTCGGCCGTCTCAACGCCGCGGTGGCCGGTACGGCGGGGCTCGACTTCATCAAGCTCGGCGGGGAGGAGGTGCAGATCCAGGTGAAGCTGGAAGACAACCTGGACCTGGACATCGTCGGGCTCGTCGAGACGCTCATCGACACGCCGACGGGGCGGCGCATCCGCCTCGGCGACGTGATCGCGCTGGAGGAGCGCGACGTGCTGGCGCGCATCCGCCGGGAGAACCAGCAGTACGAGCGCACGGTCGCCTACGAGTTCCGGGGGCCGGCGCGTCTCGGCGACCTCGTGCACGAGCAGGTGATCGCCACGACGGACGTGCCGGCCGGCTACACCGTCGAGGGAGCGGACCGCGGCTACTTCATCGACGACGAGGAGCGCGAGCAGATCTGGGCCGTGCTCGCCGTCGCGCTCCTCCTCGTGTACATGGTGACGGCGGCGCTCTTCGAGTCGCTGCGCCAGCCGCTGTGCGTCATCCTGACCGTGCCGATGGCGCTCATCGGCGTCTACCTGATCTTCTTCTACACCGATGCGTCGTTCACCCGCGAGGCGTACGTCGGGGTGATCATGATGCTCGGTATCGTGGTCAACAACGCGATCCTCCTGGTCGACCACGTCAACGGCGTGCGGCGAGACCAGCCCGGCCTGCCGCTCGAGGAGGCGATCGTGCAGGGGACGCTCGAACGCGTGCGGCCCATCCTCATGACGACGACGACGACGGTGCTGGGGCTCCTCCCGCTCGTCCTCTTCGGCGATCCGGCCGGCACCAACATCTGGGACGCGCTCGCGCTCGTGCTCATCGGCGGCCTGCTGTCGTCGACGCTCTTCGTGCTGACGATCACGCCGGCCGCGTACCACGTGCTCGAGCGGGGGCGAAAGGCTCGGCGACCCGCGGGCGCCGGGGTGTCCGGGGCTCCGGCTCGGGCATCGGACGCCGGGGCGGTCGTCGGGGGCGGGGAGCCTGCGGCCGGGGCGTCGCCCGCGTGAGTCGCGTGCGACCCGGCGAGCGGCGTGCCGCCCACCCGAGGACCGACGTGAGCCGAGGGAGGGCAACGCGATGTCGCTGGTCATGATCGGAGCGCTGGCCTTCGCCACGCAGCTTCCGGACCACCGGGCAGCAGATACACTGCGAATATCGCTGTCCACGGCGGACCGCCCCCTCGCGGCTGTCGAGGAGCTCCGACTCGGCTCCCTCGAGGGCCCCGAGGAGACGTCGTTCGGGTGGGTCGGCGACATCGCGGTCGCCGCGGACGGCACGATGTACGTTCCGGACGTCCAGGTCCCGGCGGTGCGGATCTTCGATGCGACGGGCCGATACGTCGGAGACCTCGGCCGGGAAGGCGAAGGCCCTTGCGAGTACCAGGCGCTGCGCGGCATCGCCGTGCTCCCGGACGGCTCCGTCGCGGTCTGGCACGAGATGGGCGACGTCACGCTGTTCGGTCCGGACGGCGCCTTCGTGCGGCGCTTCTCGCTGAGCTTCCTGTCCCTGGCCGGCGGCCCCGGCCCCGGCCTCGTGGCGGACACGGCGGGTCGGGTCCTCGTCCGGACGACGACGGGGCCGCCCGCCTCCAACGTGCTCGCGTACGCCTGGGTGCGGGCGACCGCGGGCGGGGAGCTCGTCGACTCCATCGTGCCGCCCGACCGCGACCTCGGTGGTTCCCCCTTCGCCTTCCGCGCCGAGACGTTCAGCGCACCCAGCCCGCTCGGCTACTTCGTCGTCGGCCGCACGACCGAGTACGCGCTGCACCGTCCCACGTCCGACGGACGCGTGGTGACGATCGAGCGCACCTTCGAGCCCGTGCCGATCCAGGGGGAGGAGCGTGCGCAGTGGGACGCCTACATCGACGCGGTGGAAGCCGCGCGCGGCGACGACTGGCCCGCCATGAACGACGAGAAGCCCGCCTGGAAGGACTTCTCCGTCGGCTACGACGGGCGCATCTGGGTGCGCCGCTACGTCGAGGCGGTGCACCGCCCGGAGTACGTCTCGGCGGCGGCCCGCTCCCGAGCGGCGCGGCCCAACGTCAACTGGGTGGAGCCGGTGCGCTACGATGTGGTCGATCCGCGCGGGGCGTATCTCGGCACGGTGGAGCTGCCGGAAGAGGGCACGCTGCTGCGCGCCCGTGGCGCCCGGGTCTGGATGCTCGAGCGGGGCGATTTCGACGAGTTCTACGTGGTGCGGTATCGGGTGGAGGGGTTGGCGGGGGTGGACTGAGCGAGGGGTCTGCACGGTTCCGGGCCGCGAAGCGTCTACCAGGTGAGGGACGAGACCGAAGGAGGAGTGGAGCGCGGTGTCGAACGCCACCGATCGTGGGCCCCGGCCGGGAGCAGGCCTCCGCGCGGCGACGCTCCTCCTCTGCACGGTGCCCACCGCCGCGTGCGGCGGGTCCGAGGCCACCGCGCGCGAGACGATCGGGGATACGCTGGTGGTGACCAGCGTCGCGCCGCTGATCGCCGACACGCTCCGGCCGGTCGAGGTCACCCGTTACGGGCGCTTCGACGGTCCGCCGGAGCACCAGTTCGCGGACATCCACTCCTTCGCCGTCGGTCCGGACGGGCACGTCTACGTGCACGACCGGAACGGAGGCATCCGGCGGTTCGACGCCGCGGGGCAGTTCGTCGAGCGTGTGGCCGGGCCGGGGGAGGGGCCGGCCGATGTCGACTACGTGATCGCGATGGACGTGGCGCGCGACGGTCGCCTGGCCGTCTACGACTACGGGAACGCCGTGATCAAGCTCTTCGACGGCGGCGACGTGACGACCGTTCGGCGCCCGGACGGCTACCCCCGGTATCGGGGCGGTGGCCTCCGGTTCCACGAGGACGGCACCCTGTGGGTGGGCGTCACGCCGCCCTTTCCGGAGGAAGGCGGCATCCGGCACCCGCGGGCGGCCTTCACGCGGCTCGCCGGCGGAGGGGACTTCGTCGACACCGTCTACACTCCGAGGCGGCTCGGTGACGACTGCAGCACGCTCACCGACTACGCCCACGTGGCGGGCTTCTGGGAGGACAACCGGGAGCCGTACGTGCCCAAGGCGAAGTGGGCACTCGGGGCGGACGGGCGGCTCGTGATCGGGTGTCCGCGCCGCTACGCCTTCGACGTCCTGCTCGACGGAGGCCGTGTCCTCCGCGTCGTCCGGCCGTGGACGCCGGTGGAGCTGTCGGCCGAGGAGAAGGCGCTCCACGAGCGCTACGGCCGGACCGGGCCGCTTCCGGACCTCCGCCCCGCGTACGCCAGCATCGTGCTCCCGGACGACGGCCGGATCTGGGTCTGGCCCACGCACCCGAACGTACGCGAGGCGCTGCCACGGGAGACGGTCGAGCGGTACGGGGTCACCCACACCTGGACGATCGCCTGGCAGGGCACCTTCGACGTCTTCGACCCGGACGGACGGTGGCGCGCGGTGGTGCGTCTGCCCGAAGATGCCCGCTACAGCGGATATCCCACGGAGCCCGACGTCGTCATCCGAGGGGACACGCTCTGGGCCGTGGCGACGGACGACTTCGACGTCGAGTACGTGGTCAGGTACGAAGTGAGAGGGTTGAGCGATGAGCGATAGGCGGAGCTCCAGGGCGCGATGCACTGCGGGGTCGACCTTCGCGACCGACCTGGTGGTGCGGTTGTGGGCGGTCTTGCTGGTGGCCACGGCATGCACGCGGGATGACGGGGCGTCAGGGACGATCGGCGTAGCGACCAGGGACAGCGCCGGCGTCGAGGTCGTCACGATCGTCGGGTCGGTCGAGAGCCTTCCCGAGTGGAGGCTCTCCGACGAGCCCATCGCCGTCGTGAGCGGGGATGCGGCACCTTTCCTCTCATGGGTGGGTGAGATCGAGATCCTCGAGGACGGGCGATTCTGGATCGAAGACAACCAGTCGGCGGGGCTCTACCTGTTCGAGGCGGACGCGGGCTCGTTCCGCATGGTCGGACGGGAGGGAGACGGTCCCGGCGAGTTCCGGAATCTCACGGAGCTCAGCCTGGGTACGGGCGACACCGCTTTCGCGTACGACCGGCGCCTCTACCGCATCTCGGTGTTCGACGACGTGGGCGACCTCGTCGGCTCACTCCAGGTCGGCCGTGACTTCGGGGGACCGCGGAGCCTGTCGCTCGATGCGTGGGGCTTCGGCGCGGACCGACTTCTGCTCCTCAGCGATGTGCCGGTCGACACGCTTGAGGCTCGAACCCCGCGAAGAGACTACTCGTACGCCGATCTCTACGCGCTGGACCGCGATGGAGAGGTCCTGTCCGGACCTACGCGGTTCGACGGAGGCTACAGCATCCGCAGCGCTACGGGTGACGGTGGGGCGCATTTCGGGACCCGTCCAATCGTGGCTACGGGAGCCGCGTCGGTCGTGTGGGGCTCGGGAGACGACTACGAGCTGATCTTCGGAACGCCGCTCCTCGAGCCGACTCGTATCGTTCGCTGGGCAGGCTGGCGCGTGCCCCTCTCGGACTCGGTCCTGGCGCACGTTCGTGACACGGTAACCCAGGGGATGGAACCGCTCCGCGAGCAGCGCCCCGACCTGGCCGAGTCGATCCTGAGCGCGGCGTTCGATCCGGTCATTCTCCCCGACACGCTGCCGGCACTCGGACAGGTTCTGCTCGACGATCGAGGCCGAAGCTGGGTCGCGAAGTTCCAGCCTTCGACGGAGGGATGGAGGCAGGAGAACGTCTGGCACGTTCTCGGCGAAGACGGCCGGCCGGTGGCCAGGCTCAGGCTCGGGCCGCTTGCTCAGCTCAAGGCCGTTCGCGGCGACCGGGTGGCGATCGTCGTTCGCGACGACTTCGAGGTCGAGCATGTGCGCATCCATCGTCTGACCGGGGTGCGGTGAGCGCCGGCCCTGCCCGGTCCGCGTCGAACGGCCGGTGGCTCGTCCTTCTGCTCGTCGCCGTCGGCGCCTGTTCGAGCGGCCCGGAGCGGCCGGGCGGTTCCGGGGCGAGCACCCGCGACAGCGCCGGCGTCACTATCCGGGAGTTCCCCGGCCCGCTGCCGACGAACGAGGTCGTGCTCGAGCCGGTGTGGACGCATGGACACGACGCGGGGGACTACGAGTTCCAGCGCGTCTTTCAGGCAGTGCTCCAGCGTGGGACGGCGGTCGTGGCCGCGGACGGCGGAAACGACGAAGTCGTCATGATATCACCGGACGGAGCCTCGTTCTCCGTCCTCGCGCGGAGCGGGCAGGGCCCGGAGGAGGTTCGAGGACCGGGGGCCGTCGTGCGGCTCGGCCGCGACTCCGTGTGGGTGAGGGACCGCGGGAACAGCAAGCTGCTCCTCTTCGTCGGCGGGGCGCCCGCGGTGAGCGTCAGCACCGCCGGCAACGCGGAGCTGTCGTTCAACCTCATGCCGATCGGCGTGGCCCCCGACGGGACGCTCCTCCTCAACACCGGGGCGTTCCGCTCCGACTTCGAGGAGCCCTGGCTGTACGGCACGCTCGCCCGCCTCGGCCCCGACGGCGCGAGCGCCGACACGGTCGGCACCTATCCGCTGATGCAGAGGAGACAGGAGCCGATCAACCCGTTTGCCGCGTACGGGCAGGCCATCTCGGCCGGGCGCTCGTTCGTGACCTCCCGGACCGACGTTCCCGAGCTGCATTGGCGTCGGCCCGACGGAAGCCTGTTCCGGATCGATCGCTGGAGGCCGGAGCCCGTCTACCCGACCGCGGCCGACTTCGACGATTTCATCGAGGCGATGCGCCTGAGCCTGGCGCGCGCGAACCCGCGAATGAGCGGCGAACGGCTTCAGGAGTTCCTCGGTGAGCAGGTGAGCCGCTACGCGCTCGACCGTTCCGTGCCGATGCCGTACCTGCGCTGGATGGTCGGTGGGGACGAAGGCGCGCTCTGGGTAGCCCACAGGAGCGATGGTGGCTTCTGGAGTGCGTCCTACACCGTCCTGGCCCCCGACCTCGGCCCGGTCGGCCTCGCCGACTTCGGTCGGGAGGTGGCGGTGGTCGACGTCTCCGACGAGTACGTCCTCGCGGTCGTCCGGGACGACTACGACGTGCAGGCGCTCGCGGTGTGGAGGTACCGGATCGTGGGGTGAAGCCCGCGATCCCGGACTTCGCGCTCTTCGCCCGCCTCACCGGCGCCGGCGCCGTGACCGTCTTCGTCGTCGGCTGCGCCGACGCCACGAGCGGCGACGTCTTCCCGCCGGTGACCGTCTCCGACAGCGCCGGCGTCCCGGTCTACACGCTCACCGAGCTGCCTGCATGGGACGATCCGCGCTTTCTGTGGACCGTCGATGTCGAGCGGTCGTTCGCGACCGACGTCGAGGGGTTGGCCGGCGAACCGGAGATCTGGGGCCCTCAGGGCTTCACCCGGATGCCCGACGGTCGTCTCGTGATTCTCGACTCGACGGATCCCCGGCTGGTGGTCGTGGCGGCCGACTCCGACCGGGTGGAGCGTCGCTTCTCGCGCACGGGCCAGGGGCCGGGCGAGATCTGGGCGCAGACCACGCTGCTGTGGCCCGAAGGGTCTGAGCGCTTCCGAACGCTGGACCCCGGCAACCAGCGGTTATCGCTCTGGTCCCTGGACGGCGACCTCCTCGAGGAGCGCACGGTCGCCATCGCCGGCAACGGCGGGATCCCGCTGCTCCGGCCGGGCACGCACGAGGCGTTCTTCTGGAAGATCTTCTCTCCGGATCGCACGCCCGGGGAGCTCGTCGACAGCGTCGGACGCTTCGACCCGACCACCGACTCCGTCCGCTTCATCGCGCCGATGATGCCTCGAGTCGAGGAGCGACGGGTGAACACGAACCCCGTGGCGCTCTTCTCGCCGATGAGCTGGTATGCACCGGTGGCCGGCGGCGTCGTCATCGGCAGAAACGACCGCGGCCGCTTTCGATACTACGACGACGAGGGCCGGCTGCTCGCGCTCATCGACGTTCCCGGAGAGCAGAGGCCGATCGACCGCGCCCTCGAGGACGAGATCATCGAGGAGTTCCTCGGCGTCGCCCGGGGCTCGAACATCCGGCGCCGACCGGTGGTCGCGGAGCGGTTCCCCCTGTACAACCTCATGCTCCCGGTGCGCGACTCGCTCTTCGCGCTCCAGCAGGCGGACCGGGCCGGCGTCGCGGGCGAGCCCCCGATCCCGGAGGACCAGTGGGTGTGGCGTGTCTTCTCCACCCGCGGCCGGTACGTCGGCGCGATCGTCCTGCCGCCGTCGACCCGGCTGCCGTACTGGATCGAGCCGGGGCGTATCACCGCCACGCAGCGCGACTCGCTCGGCGTGGCCACGCTCGTGACGCTCCGGATCGCGCCGCCGGGCTGAGCGCGGGTCGCGGGACCGATCACCCGCCTCCGGGTCGCGCCAGAGAAGGCAGCGCGCCCCGGCTCCGCTCTCGGTCGTCCCGCCCTAACCGCCGGCCCCCTCCGCCGCGCTTGCGCCACGCCCCTCCTGGACGCCGAACACCGCGACCGCCCCGAGGGCACCCACCGCCGGCCCGACCCAGTACAGCCAGGCATCGCCGAGGCCGCCCGCTCCGGCCATCGCGTGCACGACGAGAGGGCCGGTGCCGACGGCCGGGTTGAACGCCCCGCCCGAGAGGTCCCCCACGGTGAACGCGCCGCCGACCACGACCAGGCCGATCGCAAGGCCGTAGTACTGATTCCCCGCGGTCGTCTTCGAGAGCGCGACGTTCAGGATCACGAGCACCAGCGCGAAGGTGAAGAGCCCTTCGGCCAGGAGGGCCCGAGCCGGGCCGACGCCGTCGCCGGGCGCGAGCGCGAAGGTCTCGCCGGTCAGGAGCTGCACCGCGCTGGCCCCGAGCCACGCTCCGAGGAGTTGCGCGGCCACGTACGGTACCGCGTCGGCCCGGCGCATGCCGCCCCGCAGCCAGAAGCCCAGCGTGACCGCCGGGTTGTAGTGGGCGCCCGAGACGTGCCCGCCCATGTAGACGAGCGCGGTCAGCGTCGATCCGATGGCCAGGGGGGCCAGGGCGGTCCCGTCGACGACCACGGCGCCGATCGTCAGCACGAGGAAGAAGGTCCCGACGAGCTCCGTCACGTAACGGCCCATCGATCTCCGGGGGTTCGAGTCGCGGCCGGCCACTCCCGGGCTCGGCGGATCGCGGGCAACCTGCACGGGAGGCAACGATTCTGACAGCTTTCCGCGTCACTAATGCGACGCGTTTCGGTCACGACCCTCCGCCCCCGCACCGGAATCTCCCATGAAGCTCCGCCCCTCACTCCGGATCCCCGCCGCCGCGGCGGTCTCCCTCACGATCCTCGCCTGCGGCGGGGAAGGCGACGGCACGGCCCAGGCCTCCCCGTCGGGCGGGGGCGGCTCGCTCGGAGCGCCGACGCACACCTTCCCCGAGGACTTCGGCACGATCCAGACGGTCCGCGAGCTCGACGACGGCCGGCTGCTGGTGGCCGATCCGCTCGGCGGTGCGCTGTACGTCGTCGACCTGGAGGCCGGCACCCGCGAGCGGATCGGCACCGAGGGGCAGGGGCCGGGAGAGTACCGGCAGCCCGATTCGGTCTGGCCGATCGCGGGCGATTCGACCCTCGTCGTGGACCTGGGCAACGGACGCTTCATCACCGTCGACGCGGACTTCGAGTTCGGCCCGACGACGCCCCTGTCGCAGGGCAACCCGCGGGAAGGGCTCGTCATCGCGCTGCCGCAGGGTGTCGACGCCCGGGGCAACGTCTACGCGCAGGGGATGATGGGGGGTGGTCCGGGCGCCCAGCTCCCCGACTCCGGGGCGATCATGCGCATCGTTCGGGGCTCCTTCGAGGTGGACACGATCGCGAAGTACAAGCTCCAGGAGCGGACCCGTACCGTGAGCGGCGGGCCGAACAACCAGAGCGTCAGCATCCAGCAGGTGCCGCTGTCTCCCGAGGACGCCTGGGGCGTCGCGCCCGACGGCTCCGTCGTCATCGCGCGGTCGAGCGACTACCACGTCGAGTGGCACCGGCCGGACGGCACGGTGCGCTCGGGTCCGCCGGTTCCCTTCGATCCGGTCCCGATCGGTCGGGCGGAGCAGGAAGAGTGGATCGCCGCACAGGGGCAGACCGGCGGCGGGATCGGCATCAGCGTCTCGATCAACAACGGCGCGATGCAGACCAACTTCAGCCGCGGCGGCATGCGGATGGGTGGCCAGAGCGACCCCACGCCCGACGACTACCAGTGGCCCGAGGTCAAGCCGCCGTTCTACGACACCCGGATCGTCGTCGACCCGATGGGACGGGCGTGGGTCCGCCGGCACGTCGAGGCCGGAGAGGACGCCACCTACGACCTCTTCGACGGCACGGGCGCGCGCGTCACGACGTATACGCTGCCGAACAACAAGCGCGTGATCGGCTTCGGCGACGGCGCCGTCTACGTCGTCTCGTACGACGAGTTCGACCTCAACTGGCTGGAGCGCTACGCCCTGCGCTGAGCAGGGCCGCGCCCCGGGCGACTCGGCGACCGGGGCGCGCGGTCCCTCCGGGCACGGCCCGCCGGTGGAGGTCGGCGCGCCGACCGGGCGTCAGCGGAGCTCGGCCCCGGCAATGAAGACCCGCTCGAGAGAGCGCGTGGCTCGGATGTCGGCCAGCGGGTCCGCGGCGTAGACGACGAAGTCGGCCCACGCGCCCGGGGCCAGCGTTCCGACGTCGCCTCGGCCCAGGCACCCGGCGGCGACGCCGGTCGCGCTCAGAAGCGCCTGCTCGGGCGTCATCCCGGCGTCGACCATCATCCACAGCTCGAGGTGCTCGAAGTACCCGGGGAAGCGGCCGGCCGGGCCGGCGTCCGTCCCCATCGCCACCCGGGCCCCCGCGTCGGCCAGCGCCGCCACGTTGCGCATGGCGACCTCGAGGGCGGCGCGGTATCCGGCGGCGGCCGGGCTCGCAGCCGTCCGCGCCATGAAGTCGGGCTCGGAGACGCGGGCCACCTGCTCGGGGTGAGCGTGACGCAGGAAGAAGTCGTCGTCGAAGAAGTCCGGGCGCTCGGCGTACACGAAGGTGCTGACCTCCCGCGTCAGCGTGGGCACGTAGCAGACGCCGCTCGCGTCGAGCTGCTCGATGAACGCGGCGTCTACGTCCCGGTCCCGCACGGAATGCGCCACCATCCCCGTGCCGATGTCGAGCAGCCGCTTGGCGTCGTCGAGGTAGAAGAGGTGCGTCGCCACCGGGATGCCTCGCTCGCGGCCCACGTCGATCACGGCCTGCACGGCCTCCCACGGCATCTTCTCGGACGTCCCCAGGTTGTCGTCGACCCGGAGCTTGAGCCAGTCGACGCCCGCGTCGGCGCGCGCTTCGGCGGCGGCGCGCGCCCCGGCCACCTCCGGGTCGGTGATCACCTCGCCCGCGGCCATGAGGCGGGCGTGCGGGGCGGTCGGGGGCGCCTCGTGCCGCACCGCCACGACCGCGGGCCCGTCGCCGAGGCTGTTCACCGTCGTCACGCCGTAGCGGGCGAAGAGCTCGAGGTC
>CALJLC010000486.1 GCA_937982605.1 uncultured Gemmatimonadales bacterium
GTCTGCGGGTAGGCCAACGCGGCCGCTGGCGATCTCGGCGCGGCCGCCGGTCAGCTCGCCGACGAGATCAAGGACGGCTTCGCCCGCCTGCGCAAGCTCATGTAGCGCCCCGCCCGCGCGGGCGGGCCTCGCGCCTCGTCAGTCGAGCGGGTGCATGTCGAACGCCTGGTCGTCGAAGTAGTTCAGACGCGCCGGGATGGCGTTCACGATCGTGGCCGCCAGGAAGTTGGTGACCCGGGACGACCGGTGCACGACGGTGAAGTACGGCAGGAACGACTGCGCCACGTCCTCGGTGTCCGGGTTGTCCTCGGCGATCTGCGAGATGAAGCGGTTGTCGATCGCCTGCGCCTCCAGCCAGCCCGCCGAGGCGCCGTGAGCGGACTGGATCGTCGCCCGCACCGCCGCGGGCACGAGCGACTCCTCGAGGAAGCCGTCGGCCTCGTACTGATCGACCTGGCCCACGTGGAGCCAGATCGCGTCGTCATCGCTGCCGATGTCCGCCACGCCGTCGTGGATCCAGAGCATCTCGACCCCGTCGCGGATCACGTTGGGGAGTCGACCGAAGGCCTCCGAGTACTTGGCCGCCAGCACCGCGGCCAGGCTGTCGCCGAACTCGGGGTTCACCTGCACCTCGACCTGGAGGCCGTCGTCGTAGCCGGCGTCGAAGAGCCAGGCGTCGACGGTCACCCCGGCTCCCGTCCGCCCGTCGTACATCGTGCGCGACCCCTGGCCGTTCGCGACGAGGCTGGTGAGCGCCGTCGGGTCGGTCGAGACGATGATGTCGGGATCGATGAAGGAGGTCGGTCCCAGCACCGGCGGCAGCAGCACCGGCGGCCCCGCTTCCTCGCCGCATCCGGCCGCGGCCAGGGTCATCAGGGCCAGAGCCGTCGGCAAGGCGCGGGAGTTCGTGGTCGGCTTCACGCGAGATCGTTCCGGTTCGTGAGGCTGTGGACCCAAGAGATACGCGACTCCGGACCGGAGGTGCCACCGGCGCTCCCGGTCCTCAGGTCTTTACGCCTCGTCTTCGCCCGTCTTGCGCAGGATCAGCTTGTGCGCGCGCAGCCGGAGCGCGTTGACACGGATGAAACCACGCGCGTCGGCCTGGTCGTATCCGCCGGCCACGTCCATCGACGACAGCTCCTGATCGTACAGCGCGCTGGGCGTCGAGCGGCCCCGGCAGATGACGTTGCCCTTGAGCAGGCGCAGGTGGACCTGGCCGGTGATGAGGCGCTCGGACTGGCGGAACGCCGCCTGGATGAAGTCCATCTCCGGCGAGAACCAGAGACCGTTGTAGATGATCTCGGCGAAGCGCGGCGAGATCATGTCACGCAGGCGGAGCACCTCGCGGTCCATGGCGATGCCCTCCAGATCCCGGACCGCGTGGTGCAGGATCGTGCCTCCGGGCGTCTCGTAGACCCCGCGTGACTTGATGCCGACGAAGCGGTTCTCGACCATGTCGATGCGGCCGATCCCGTGCTCGCCGCCCTTGTCGTTGAGGAAGCCGAAGAGCTCCACCGGGTCGGTCAGGTCGACCCCCTCGGCGTCGCACACGACGCGGACCGGCATCGCGTCCTCGTAGTGGATCGTGAGGTCCGTGGGCGTGTCGGGCGCGTCCGCGATGGAGCGGGTGAGCTTGAACATGTCCTCGGGCGGCACCGCCTCCGGGTCCTCGAGCATGCCGGCCTCGTACGACCGGTGCATGAAGTTCTCGTCGCTCGAGTACGGCTTCTCGGCCGTCGCCTCGACCGGGATCCGGTGCTCCTTGGCGTACGCCAGCAGGTCGCTGCGGCCCTGGAAGCGGGCCAGGAAGTCCGGGTCCTTCCACGGCGCGACGACCTCGAGGCTCGGTGCCAGCGCCGCGAAGGCGAACTCGAAGCGGACCTGGTCGTTGCCCTTGCCCGTGGCGCCGTGCGATACCGCGTCGGCGTTCTCCGAAAGCGCGATCTCGACCTGCCGACGCGCGATCACCGGACGCGCCAGCGACGTGCCGAGCAGGTACCGGTTCTCGTAGACCGCGTTTCCGGCGATGGCCGGGTAGATGAACTCGGTCACGAAGTCGCGCTTCAGGTCCTCGACGTACACCTCGACGGCCCCGGTGCGGCGGGCCCGCTCCGCGATCTCGTCGAAGTCCTCCTGCTGGCCGACGTCGGCCACGTACGCGATCACGTCGAAGCCGCTCTCCTGCAGGTACTTGAGGATGCATGCGGTATCGAGTCCGCCGCTGTAGGCGAGGACGACTCTCTTCTTGGACACGCTTCGATCGTCGGGGTCGGAGAAACGGGCGCGAGAACCTATCGGGAAACGGCCTCGGGCGTCTACCAGTTGAGCAGCGCGCCGCCGGAGACGAGGGAGAGGGCGCTTCCGCTGGCGGGGGTCGAGGACAGGACGTTCACCGTCAGGAAGAGGGGTCCGCCGTCGGAGTCGTTGAGGCTCATGTAGGCGCCCGTGGTGGGCACGGTGTTGAAGACCAGCCCCGTCATGTTGAAGGGACCCAGCGCGAGCCCCGGATGCGCCAGCGAGAGCTGTGCGACCGTCGGGTCCATGTTCGAGAAGGTGACCTGATTGAAGTTCGACAGCGTCCCGCCCACCGAGACGACCCGCACGTTGTCGAACGAGGCGTTGAAGATGTTCAGCCCCTGGACGTTGAGCGCGCTCCCGGTCCCTGTGTAGCTGGTCGAGAAGGTGCCCTGATCCGAAAAGGCGCCCTGGACCGTGAGATCCTGCTGCAGGCCGAAGGCGTTCTGATTCACGACGTCGCCGACGATGGTGAAGGTGCCGGGCTGGCTGCCGCCGGTGTTCACCTGCCCGCCCAGATTGTTCGTCATCGTGGGCGCGGCGAGGGTGGCGCTCGAGCCGGCCTGGCTGCTCGTGAGCTCGGTGATGCCGTTGTTGGTGTAGCCCGCGGGGATCGACAGGGTCGGATCGCCCAGCGTGCCCCCCTCCACGGTGATGCGGGAGGTGGCGCTCGTGGTGACGGTGCCGTCGACCGTGCTCGTGCCCGCCCCGACGACCGCCAGGGCGCCGGCGGTGAGGTCCAGGTCCCCCGTGAGCGTCGACGTCTGGAGGAGGAGCTGCGTGACCGACGGCGCCGTCAGGAGCGGCACGGAGAGCGTGCTCGACTCGAGCTGGAGGAAGGTCGGCAGCTCGGTGCCCAGCGTGACCGCGGCCGGGAGCGACGCGGTGACCCCGGTCAGCCGCAGCACGCCTCCTCCCGAGATCGACCCCGTCGGCTGCGCGAACGGCCCGACGTCGAGCTGGAAGAACGTGCCCGCCTGGGTCGTCATCGCGCCGGTGTTCGTGAACCCCGTGCCCGTGCCCGTGAAGCCCATCGAAATCTGGCCGCCGGCCACGTCGAAGCTTCCCGAGGTCGTGAACGCGTCCGCGTCGACGACGATCCACCACCCCGTCGCGGTCACGTCGATGGTGCCGCCGTTGGTGTAGCTGGCGCCCACAGAGGACATGCGGAGATTCCGCGCCGTGGTGATCGCACCGAGGTTGTTCCACGACCCGACTATCTCGGGATCCCCGAACTGCGTTCCCGCCGGCACGTCGATGGTGGCGGCCGCATCGTTCGTCAGCCCGGCACCGCCGACCTCGATCTGCCCGCCGCCGCCGATCTGGATCGCGCCCAGATTCACGAAGCCAGCCGGAACGACCAGCCGGGACGCGGTGCCGGAAAAGCCCGTCCGGATGGTCGAGGCGGCGCTCGTCGTCAGCGCCCCGTCGATCGTCGCACGCCCCCCGTCGACCAGCAGTAGCCCGGTCACGTCGACCGCGGCCGTCACCGTGACCAGGTTGGCGGTGCGCAGCCTTCCGCCCGCGCCGATCGTGACCTGCGGCGCGGTGAGCGTGGCGTTGTCGCCGAGCTCGAGGGACGAACCCGAGCCGATCGTGACGGCGGCGGCCGTCGTCAGGCTCGCGCCGGCACCGAGATCGAGCACGCCGCCCCCGCTGAGCGCCACGCCGCCCGGCACGTTCAGCGCCCTCCCGGAGGCCTGGAGCGTCTGCGTGCCCGTGGCGTTGCCCACCGCGAGCTCGCCGAGGAGCGGCGGCGCCACGTCCTGCACCACCGTGTACGTGCCGGGCAGGTCGATCCGGACCGAGTCTCCGGGAATCGGCGGCGCCCCCCGGCTCCAGTTGCTCCCGTCGCTCCAGTTGCCACCGAGCGCGCTCAGCCACGTCACGACCTCGGGCACCGGGGGCGGCGGGACCTGCACGACGACGGTGTCGAAGAGCGTGTCCAGCCTCGTCTCGAGGACGGTCTGGCCGGGCGTCAGCGCCACGGCGATCCCCGTCGGCGTCACCGCCACGATCGCGGGGTCGGCGCTCGTCCAGAGGCCGAAGGCGCCGGTCACCGTGTCGCCCGACGCGTAGAGAACCGACGACGCCAGCGCGACCGTGTCGAGGATGCTCGCGAAGATCACGGTGTCCGGAGCGGCGTCGACCAGGGCCGGCACCGGCAGGAGGGGGATCTCCGCCCGGACGGGCTCGCCCGGCACGATCCCGACGATCGTCCCCCCCTGGAAGAGGTCGTCGTCCGCCGTGCCGAGCCGCGCCGCGATGCCGAGGCCGGCGATGCGCTCGTCGCTCTCGATCGTGAGGCCGACGCGGATCTCGCCACCGGCCGGGACGACCGGGATCACCGTGTCCCGGAACAGGCTGTCCGGCCGGACGAGACGCAGCGCGACACGGCGGACCCGGGAGAACGCCGCCGCCGTCCCTCCGAGCGGGGCCTCGTCGAGCTGGAGCTGGAGCGTGACCTCGGCGCGGGCCACGCCGGGCTCCGTGAGCAGCGCGTCGCACGCGGCGAGCGTCGCGGCCCCGACGGCGGTCGCGAGCACCAGGGCCAGGCGGGCGCGCCTCATCGACCACCCTCGACTCTGAGCGCCAGCCCGGCTTCCCACCCGAAGAGCCCGGAGCGGGTGCCCTCCTGGACGACGACGCTTCCCGCCATGAGCCGCGCGGAAGGCGTGAGGACCACGCTGCGCCCCGCGCTGTTCCCGGCGACGCGCCAGTCGAGCGCGGCCCCGCCGTGCCCGAACCAGCCCTGGCTCAGCCCGTCGCCCGTGCGCAGGACGCGCAGATCGGCGCTCGGCAGCAGGGCGACGCGCCGGCCGAGGGGGAAGCGCGCGCTCGCCCCCGCGTTGAAGAGCGTCTGGCTCGGCGTGTCGATGACGCCCGGCAGGAGCTCCTCGAGCACCGAGCCTTCGGACCGGTACTCGGCGCCGGCGTAGACGAGCGCGCTCGACCGGCTGGCCAGCGGGAAGGCGAAGCGGGCGACCCCCTGCAGGCGCGTCCCGACCTGGAAGAGGTTGGTCTCGAGCACCTGGTCGTCGGCGAAGTCCTGCGCGGCCAGCACCAGCGAGAACGAGCTGGTCCCGCCGACGTCGCGGTCGAACGCCACGCGGACGTGCAGCAGGTTGCCCGGATCGTACCCGATCGACGTTCCGGCGAGCGGCTCGAAGGAGTTCGACACGAGGTAGCCGCCCGCCACGCCGACGCCCCAGGCGCCGAGCTGCGTCGCCACCGCCACGGTGGCGCCGAGCGCGCTGCCGCCGCCCCAGGTCTGGACGGCGGTGGGGAGGAGGAGCGACGCCGAGACGCCGGCCACGATGCCCTGCTCCAGCGTCAGCTCGCTCGTTCCCGTGGGGACCGTCGCGTCCGCCCGCACGACCAGCCACGGTCGAGGAGACCAGCTCACGCGCACGTCGGTGTCCGTCGGCCCCGACAGCGTGGCCTCGCCCCCGCCCGAGCCCGTCACGACACCCCGGGCCCAGGCACCCGAGGCCGAGACGACCCACTCGGTACCGAGCGGGACCGTGACCGCGAAGGGCACGACGAAGACGTCGTAGCGGTCGATGCCCGTCAGCGCGGGGTCGTCGAAGGCGTACGACTGGAGCAGCACCCCGCTCGCGATCTCCTGGGCGTCGACGGAGGCCGGGAGCGCGGCGCCGGCCCCGAGCGCGCCCGCCACGGCCGCGACGAGGGCCCGCGCGGGGCGGCCGATCCGTCGGACGGTGATGCCGGAGTCGGACCGGCGGCTCACTGCTCCCCTCCGGGCGGTCGGAAGACCAGCTCGAGCAGGATCGTCTGTCCGATCCGATCCTGCCCCGTGACCTCGGCCACGGTGGAGCGCTTGGACATCCCGAGCGTCTGGAGGACCCGGTCCCTCAGCGCCGGTGGCGTGTTCTGCAGGAGCCGGACCGCGTCTCGCTGGCTCGCCACCTGCCGCGCCATCGAGGCCATCCGCTGCTGCAGCCCGGCCATGTCGAGCCCGGCCATGGTGGCGGAGCTCGCGACCCGCGCGGCGGCCATCGAGAAGCCGGGGTCGATCGTCGTGGCGTCCCGGTAGTGTCGCTCGGCCTCGGCGAAGTTACCGGCGTGCTCGGCCTCGACGCCCCGGCCGAACGCCAGGAGCGCCTGGATGCTTTCGGTCTGGCGCTCGGTGATGCGCTCCCGCTCCGCCGGCGTGAGCTCGATGCCCAGCTCCTCGTGGATGTCGAGCGCCATCCGCTTCTCCATCTCGAGCACCTGCTCGACGGCGTCCTCGTCGGAGAGCGGGCTCACCTGCTCCGCTCCCGGCTCGCCGAC